>JBLHOX010000069.1:0-10114 GCA_047623725.1 Dokdonia sp.
CCAAAATACACTTTTGCAAAGTGTTATGAAAAACTCTCCGTTTTTCAAACTTTTCAGCTAAACCCCGAGGCAGAGCCTCGAGGAATTCTTTAGATTAAATAAAAAATGCGGACTTAACTGTGAGCGTAATAACTTGAGTTCATTATCTTTTTGTTGCTCTCTTATGATAGCCAAAGAGGTCTGATTCTCAAAATACTTTTTAATCATGATGACCAAAAATGGCATCGCTAGATCTGCTGAGGAAGAATAAAAACTCCCCATGATTACTTCACTTAGAGGAGGCAAATCACTCCATGTTCTTCCTGCTTCAAAATAATTACGCGACTGATCCCCAAATCCTGTGATCACAAGCGCAACAATACTTAACAATATAAAAAGGGTGTATTGTTTCTTCTCTGCTAGACATTTCTGCGCAAACCAACCTATCATAAATAATGCAGCAAGCGTTTTAGCTAAAATAATAGGGGTGTCAAATAGTATTTGTTCAAGAGGGTGTCCTTCCGTATAAAACTTAAGGACAAGCCATATCGCCATAATCACAAAGAAAATAGCAATAAGCTTATAATCTGATTTATTAAACTTGAGCGAAATCATACCTTAAACTCATATTATGCATTAGAAAATTTATTACAACTTGAAGATGCTTCAAAATATACCATTACACTAGATACCCAGTCAAGCTGAGTACAAGTTTTGAGTTTAACCATAGCAATGCTATGCTAAAACTCAGAAAGCGTCATATTTTATTGCTTCTTCAAGCCTCATCACGTAGTTCTACTACATAATCTAGGTTAAAAATAAGATACTATTTTTCATTTTACATCGTAGTAATGATCTTAAAACGATAAAACAGGTTAAAAAAGCGTTTAATGAGTATTTGATGGATTATATACACCAACGCGTGCAATTATTAAAACGTAAGTTTTGCTAATAGCTGTTCATTATCTGCTCTGGTAAGGCGTAAGATTTGTGTTTCTTTGGTTTCTTTATTGGTTCCATAATATGTAAACATGGTCACCTTCATAAAGGTCGGAGTTTCTATCTTTTGGTTACGATCACCATAGTAACGCACTTTAATAAAGTAATCTCCTTTTATGGCTTTTTCTACAGTGTATTCTTCTGGTCCAAAGCCTTGAGTCATATCTTGAGACATCATCCCTCCTATTATTGTTTTATTATGGCTGTAATAACATTCTTCAAGATTAGGATCTATGATGTGTAAATCTATATCCGTATCATTATGATTCCAATCGATCACTACACGCACATCCATAGGAATTGGATCTTTAAAATGATTAGCAACGCTGTCTAGTTTAAGATCGTCTTTATACTCTCTAATAAGGTGTTTAATTTCATTTTCTGAAATCGTTTTGACACCATTAAAAATACGCCGTTTATTATTCTCATATATCGTCCCATTAACGATAGACAGTAGTAAATCTAAGGCTTCTTGACACTTTCCAATATTTTCATACGCTAATGCAAGATCTCTGTAGGATTGCGAATCTTCGGGACGTAATTCTAAAATACGTTCAAAAATATACGCTGCAATATCATGAGCTTCTTCTAGTTGCATTTGATACCCAAATACTTTAAGAAGTTCATAATCATCACCATCTATCTCTGGAATATTAGATACAATACGTCTTGCATACTCCTGATGATTGAACGTATCTTTAAAATAGTTGGCAACATCTATAAAATACGCAGGTGCTTTTTGATACGACGTACGCTGAATTAAATAATACGCATACGCTTTATCTGCATTCTTAATTTCTCGTAATTCTTTTAGATATGGCGTTGTGATCTTTCTGTCTTTTAGAATGAGCTTCCCTTGGTATTTAGAATACTTATTTCCATCAGAAGTGTTTCCTGACACTTCTGATTCTAGAGAAATCTCTTCAACAATCTCTTCATCCTCTACCACTTCTATAATCTCTGGTGCTGGTAGAGCTAGGTCAATATTTTCAGCTCCTGAAATCACATCAATTACCTCTCCTGTTGGTTCTCCATTGCTAGGCCTATTCGATCTTCTTTCTGATGATTCACGACGTGCATTTGCATCTGCATCTAACTCAATAGCCATTAACTTGCTTTTATCACTTTCTTTTTGTGATAAGATTCGATTGTATTCTTCTAATAACTCAGCAGGTGGTGTAATTTGATAGCGCACATAATCCATCACCTCATCTAGCACAATTAATGACGTATAATCGGTTACTAATTGATAAGTAGTTCCTAATTGTATAATAGCTTCCTTGTTTTTCTTTACGTTTTGAGCAAGTACTTGGAGTTTTTCCTTTGCCCATAGTCGTTTAATGATATCGCTTTTCGCGAAAGCGTCATCAACCACAATCTCAACTTCTTTAGAAACTTTATTATTATATCCAAACTGTAACGTGATCCGGTCGCCGTTTTTTAATCCTTTTCCAGCAATAGAGAAATCATTCGAAACGGTTACGGGTGTATTCGGATATACTTCTGCTGTAGTATTGGAAGTCGTATAACCTAAAAACTGAAAAGGTTGTTCTGTAAGTACTGTGAGCGCTTCTTTTGCATCTGTAGCGACAAGATTAATATAGCCTCCGTTTGTTGTGTTTGCTACCTTTCGTAATGCTTGGTGATTTGCTTTTGTAAGACTATTGATGGTGAAAATTGGTGTTTTACTATACACATCTAGCGTACTCAAGGTATGCATTCCGTCTGTAAATAATAGCACCGCATTTCCTTTAAGATGTTGAGATTCTAAAATAGAATAGTCGGTACCGCCATCGTATATGGTATTTTCTAATGCTTCTTTTAAAGCACCCCATTTCTTATTTTTTACTTTATAGGTCGTACTTGATCTAACGGTATTACTGTAGGTAATAAGTTCTACTGTTACCGTTGAGAGGTGTTTAAAGTAGGTATCTAAAAGCGCGATTTCTTTGGTAAGATCTCTAGATTTCATGCTTAAAGAAGCATCCCACAATAGGGTCATCTTTTTAGGTTGTTCTCGAAGTCGTTTTTCTTTGTTAAGTGTCGTATAGACATATAAATAGTCTTCATCACGTAACTGCTTTATAGCGGTTTCTTCAATAGGAATCTGAATACGAATCGATTTGTTAGGTGTATAGTTCTCTTTATGAAGTGTGGTTCTAAAATTTTGTTGCCAAGGCGTAAAACCAAGTCCGTTGATAGCTCCTTTTTCTATAATAGGTTTTGTCTTTTGATCAAATACGGTCATAGCAAGGTCAAAGTTTTCTAACTCATTTTGAAATGCTAGCGGTATATCATAGTAATGTTTACCATCTACTAACTTTAATTCCTGCTCATATCCAAGTACAATACGCTTATATCCTTTGGCAGGAATTGGATAGATACGTGCTTTATAATTATTACCTGTCCCTTTTTCTAATAAGGCAGGATCTACACGTCTACGTACAACAGCTTCAAAAGCAATACGCCCTAGTTCCTTATCTACCACAACAGCTTCTCGTAATTTCCCATTAATATCCAATGCAAATCGAGATACTGAAAATCCATCACCTAGTGGAAAATCTAATTGCCCTTCCAATACGCTATTAGTCGGATTATAAAAAAGCATATCATAGGTCGTTGTTGCAATATTTCCTGTAACAGTCACCTCTATATTTAAAGAAGAAAGTCCTAAGGGTTTATCGTCTACACGAACAACAGGAATCTTTTGAGCATAGGAAATGGTACAAAGGCATAACAGCCATAAAAGAATAGCGTTTTTCATAATTGATGGTTTTAAAAAATGAAGCTTTGAGTGGTTGCGGTCTTTAAAGCAAGTACTATGCCAATTGTTTTTTTATTCTGGGACGGTGTATAATATGGGGGTTGTAATTCCTTCTTTTTTAAAGTGCTCCTTGTTCATTTCAAAGTGAAACAAGGTGGCATCATTAAGATATTCTTCTAAGGTTTCCATGCCTAATAACGCTCTACGTTCATTTACGTGCTCTCTATCTTCCAAGTCTTTGATGTATGCTTGTTGAAGGTCATTAAAATGGCGTTGGGTGCCATATAATTGAGGCCTTCCTGTATTCACACGCACACGATCTGTAAGTAATCCTACATGAACAGGCGAAGCATTATTTGCTTTTGCTTCTACTTTTAAAAGTGCTAATACTTCTTCTTGCCAAGCGGGATCAAAGTCTGAATGTTGTACCATGACCCAGAAATCTGATTCTCCGGCTTTTCCTATCCTATCAAAGCCTGGATATCCAGAAGTGTCTATAATATTTTTAATAAATTTTTGATGTGATCTATTCACGCTATCTCGTATAATCATCCAAGCATCCCAATCTCCTTCATGTTCTCCTTGTGGAATTCCAGCATATAATTGATCTACTTCAGTCATTTTCTCAAGTTCTGTGGCTAACTCTTGATCAAAGCTGACTTCTTGTGCTATTTGTTCTTTCGGTATCGTTTCTGTTTTAACCTCTTTACAGGCTACTAAAAACAAAAAACATAGCGTAATGATTATATATCTCATAGTCGGTTATTTTACAGCTATTGCCCATTTGGTTTTAAAATTACTTGTTTCCATTTTCAAAAGCTGCTCTTCTACTTGCTCGTCGGTCATACCAGATTCTTTCATAAAGGAAATGCTACGCTCGTCTCGTAGCATTTTTTGTCTAAGAAGCCCTGTAGTTCCTACAATAGCAACCCATCCATGTGCTTTGTTATTGACAAGAAACATAGAAGGATCTTGATTAAATTCTGGTTGTACTGCAGAGGATCCTTGTCCATAAATGGAAGGGATTTGAGCAAATACATGGCCTTGGTGTATAGAGATAAAGCCTGCATCAGACCAATGTTCTAATATATACGTACTCTCATCTGTAGGGTTTAGTAATTCCATTTCCCAACCAACACGTATTGGGTTTCCGCTACGTACAAGTTGTACTAATGTTTCTAGGTTTCCCGAAATACGATTTCCGTCTTTATCTGCTTCATAAATGACTTTATAAGCACTTTCAATAGGGCTTTGAGCTTGAGTATTATAAAAACACAATACTAAGATTAGATAGATGATATTTTTCATTTTATTGGTTTTAGTTGTCACGAAAGTATTTAAGTACACCTAAGAGTATAGCCAATGTTATGGTAAATATATACCAAGCATTTGTTAAATAAGATGCCTTAAACCTTGAAATAGGACTAGCAAATTATCAATACTACTACCTACATACATACAGGAAAACACTTAACATATATTTCACTTAAAAATAGGGGTTTTTAGCTACTTTTATAGTAAAACCAACACCATGAGAAAGACACTATTCACTATTGTATTAGGATTGTTGTTTGCTCCTCTATTAGCAAACACTTCGATCACAGATGGGTTTATGACAGGAAATCCTGAAATAGGTTCTATAAACGCCATGTCCTTTGGGTCAGAAGGAATTCTCTTCATAGGAGATAGTAAAGGCGCACAAATTGTTGCTATCGACATGAGTTCTGATTCTAAAGCGACCAATGAAAAATTAAACATTCCAGATATAGAACTTCTTTTAAGTGAGCTTCTAGGATCAGATAGCGATCAATTACAGATTGTCGATATGGTTGTAAATCCAGCGAATCAAAACATATACATTGGCGCACAACACAGTTCTGGAAAATCATTCCTTTTTCTTGTGAACAATAATACGTTAGAAATGGTTCCTTTAAGTTCGGTTTCTTATACGAAGACAGGTGTGGATAATGCTATTGCTTCAAATGCAAAAGATAGACGCGGAAGATCGCTACGTAAATGGGCAATCTCTGATATAAAGTATGCAAACGGACAAGTGATGTTATCTGGATTGAGTAATGCAGAGTTTGCATCTACTTTTAGATCGATTCCTTTTCCTTTTACGCAACAACAAAAGGAAAGCTCTCTAGAAATCTATCATGCCGCACACGGTAAGTATGAAACGGCTTCCCCTATCAAAGCATTTACAACCATTCAAATTAATAATGAGCCACATCTTATAGCAAGTTATACCTGTACACCACTTGTCGTATTTCCCTTAAGTGAATTAACACAAGGAGCACATACCAAAGGTCGTACGGTAGCCGAATTAGGTAACTGGAATACGCCGCTAGATATTATCGAAATGGAAAAAGAAGGCGCTCGTTACATCTTAATGGCAAATACCAATAGAGCTTTAATGAAAATTAAAGTAGCAGATATCGAATCTTTTGGAAATTCTCTAACGACTCCTGTAACTGAGCGTGCAGATACAGCGGGTGTTGATTTCATCAATTTACCCTTTGTCAATGTGCAACAACTCGATAAACTGAATGAAACAGAGTTTGTATTTATTCAGCGAGACGCAGCAGGAAAATTAGTCTTAAAAACAAGTAATAATCGTTGGTTGTAATTTAATTACGTAATCAGATGTATCTCACTTTCGTGAAAAAAATTACATTCATTATACTACTTTTAATAAAAACCTTGGAGATGAACGCTCAATCTCCAAGGTTTTCTTTTACAAGTGGCGCTGTTACATTGGACGTATTAGAAAATCAAAAAACACCTACTTTTAAGGTGTATAAGGGATTACTGACATCTGTGGATCAGGTGTATGGTAAAAAAGCGATGTTAGGAAACCTAACTCAAAGTGCTACAAAGGTTCAGTTTATTCCCATACTGCCTTTTCAAAAGAATAGTAATTATACCGTTGTTTATAAGAAACAAACCTATCCGTTCATAATAGCGCTTGATCCATCTTATGATTATGTACACATAGAAGCGATCTATCCCAACACAACCACACTACCATCCAACTTTTTAAAATGGTATATACGATTTTCAAAACCAGTAAACCCATCAAAAATCTATGAACACATTCACCTTATAGACAATCGGACTAATACCAAAGTAGATAGAGCCTTATTACCGCTGGAAACACCTTTAGTATCTGATGATGGCACCTTACTCACGATATGGATCGAACCCGGACGCCAAAAAAGAGATCTAGGCCCTAACAAACGTCTTGGAGAAGTTCTTATCCCAGGTGTATCTTACACCCTAGTCATTGATAAAGATCTAAAAGACCATCAGGGAATCCCTATGAACATGGCCTATACCCATTCATTTACAGTAGGAACATCAGACCGGGTCAAACCCACCATTTCTTCTTGGAAATTTGAGCTACCTACACTCCATACAAAAGAACCTTTACACATCAATTTTCAAGAGTTTCTAGATTACGGAAGCCTTCAAAATGGATTACACATCATAGATACATCAGGAAATAAACTTGAAGGTGAATTCTTAATAAACTCAAATCAAAAATCTATTATTTTTACACCTTTAAGTAATTGGAATAAAGAAACTTACATAATCTATTGTAAACCAATAATTGAAGATCTATCTGGCAACAATTTAGAGCGTTTATTTGATCGAGATATTACTCTAAAAACAACACTCCCAATGCTGAAACGTTCATTTACTATAGAATAATACCACTTAAAATAGCATAAATAATTAGTTTTTAGAGCACCTAATATTTCAGGATAAAATAAAACCGTAGCTAAGGCTATGCTTTGATTTTCTACTTCATCTAGGCACACCAAAATTTAAATTATTTTCATCCGATTTTAAATTATAATTGGTATAACCTATCTTCTATTTTTTCTGCTCTTTATCTAACCATCGCATATAATCTACTACTTTCTGTAATACCTCATTATCATCATCTGTTGTGTGGTTAATCGCTATAGAACATGTATAGTCAGGAAAGTGCATAAAAAATGTACCCCAGAAACCAGAGTGCATATAGGCTTCTATACCTGTTTTTTTGCCTTTCATATATCCAAACCCTAAACGATATTCTGCCAAGGGATCGCCAGTATATTCAGATTTTAAAAGCATCACGGGTAATGTTTCTGGTTGCTCATAGATTTGATTAGAGAATAAAGCCTGTAAAAAAGTGACCAAATCTCTGGTCGTAGATTGTAAACCTCCTCCTCCATAAAGATCTACAGAGTTATCCCAAGAAGACGCATCTAAATCTTGCATATATCGCTTTACAGAACTTGGTAATCCATCTGGGCGATCTTCTAGCGATTCTAACCAGGTAGATGACATTCCTAACGCATCATATTTTAAAAGATCACGCATTCCCTCGGCAAGTCCCATTCCTGTTTTTCTTTCAATGATTTCTCCTAGCAAAACATATCCCGTATCACTGTAATGAAAGGTTTCTCCTGGTTGCCCTTGGGGCGTTCCGTGATCCATAGCCCATTGTATTTGCTCGGTACGTGTCCATCTTTTTGTAGGGGCTTTAGTCGCTTCTGTGATATACTCCCTATTTCCTTCGGCATAATCAAAAAGACCGCTTGTATGCATCATGCAATGCTTCAGTGTGATTTTAGAAGGATCATATCCTCCTTTTTCAAGAATGGTACTATGCTCCTTAGAAATATAATCAGTGATAGGAGCATCAATGTTGACGAGTCCTTTTTCGCGTAAGCGTAATATACTTGTCGCCACAAAGGTTTTTGTTAAACTAGCTATTCTAAAAGGCTGATCGGCAGCGAGTGATTTTTCTTTTGTCGTACTATCATATCCAGAAGCTCCTGAAAAATCAATACCAAGTTGAGGCGAGATCACCGTGAGTGAGATTCCAACGGTATTGGTATTAGGTGTGTTTACTTCTTCTTGTAGAATGCGTGTAAGCACCTCATCTGGCGAACCCTTATAATCTACTGTTGCTTTTTGACTCTTGCAACTTAAAAGGCATAAAGCCAAACATAAAGCGTAATATCTGATTGTCATTCTATTATTTTTTTTGCAAAGATTACGCTTTCGCGAAAGCTACCATTGTAAAAATTCGTCATGAATACTGTGGGCGGACTTGTATAAAGGCTGGAGTGTTCAATAATTGCGCAGGTGTAAACGATGTATATCGTTTAATTTCTTTAATGAAATGACTTTGATCGTAGTATCCGTAGGCATGGACATAGTGTTGCCAATCTGCATTTTGAGTGATATACAACTCACGTATGGCTTGTTTATAACGTTGTAATGACTGAAATTTTTTGGGAGTTAATCCCGTATCTCTCTTAAAATGACGCTCCAATGTTGAGTATGAATATTTTGTAGCCTCCATGATGGTTTTAAGGTCACAAGTAGGACTTATTTCCTGAGCCATCTCGACGATAAACCCTTCGCGTTCTTTCTTATAATGTGTAATTAACCACTGATCCAACTCGCTTGCTATTTCTGCAGCCGACAACGTTTTTAAATGTGCTTTAAAACAGTCTATTCTAGCATCAAAAACATCATCAGTAAATGCGATAGAATCTCTCATAAGTGCATCTGCTTTGAGATCTAAAAAGGGTTTTAAAGAGGAAAGACCTCTGGATTTAAACTTGATAATAATACAAGAGATAAGGTGTGTTAAATCCATCACGACTTCTTTATGAATAAAACTAAATAGCTGACTCTTATTAGTAGTATATCGTTTGCCCATATAGTCAATGGTATAATACCCATCTAGTACGATAAGCATATCTGGTGTAATTCCAGGATAGGCATATAATTGGTTATTGCCAAATGACAACTGGGTGATGTCATCTACAATCCAATAATGATCTATATGGCGTTGCAATTCTGGAATTTGAGGTTCAAACAACATAGTGATGATTCGTGTATACTAAAATAGACGCTTTTTATAGATTATTGTGACACTACGCTATTTATTTTCTAATGAGTTATCATAAAACACCTTACGATAAAGAGGTAATATATCCCTTAAAAATAGTGCTATAAACCTCTTAAAAATAAGGGTTTTGACCTGTAATAATTTATAGTAAAAGAGTAAACTTCACATTGTAATTATATATTTTTTTTATAGGATGTTTAAAGCTAGAAAAAACTAAATGTATCATAAAATGAATATCTAAATAATGAATTTATAACTATAAAAAATTTTAATCATGGCAAATTGTAATGAACAACAATGTAAAGAATTACTTAAAAGACTCAGCCGATCAAATGCAAGAGTTAAGAGACGTCGCGAAAGACTAGATGCCGCTGGATGGACATTAGGTATTAGTGCTGGAGCAACCATAGCCGTCATTAGTGTATGGCTGGCAGAAGCACTAGCAGTAAATG
>JBLHOX010000070.1:0-9949 GCA_047623725.1 Dokdonia sp.
CTCGAGGAATTCTATAGATTAAAACAATTATTTATTATGAAAAAAATTACTTTAAAGAGTGTGTTATTCTCTGCACTTTTAACAGGTTTTGTAGGTTTCGGTCAAGGAACAGGAACTACAGACACTTCAACCGATTTCCCAACAGGTATTCAAAACAACTATGGTGTTGAAGATACACGTGGAGCATCAGTTCCTTCTGTACTTGTTGCTGGTTCTCCTGGTAATCCAGATTGGCTTCTTGATGTAGAGGCTAAATTAGACGGAACAGGTCTTGTCGCTGCTGATATGTTCCTTACAACAGGTGGTACTCCAACATTAGCAGAGCTTCAATCGTATGACGCTGTATTAATATTTACAGATGCAGGAGCTGCAGATCCTGTGGCTTTTGGAAATAACTTAGGACAGTATATTGACGGAGGTGGAGCTGTTGTAGATGCGACATTTACTCCTAATGTACCTATTACTGGAGGATTTACTGTGTATGAGTTATACTCTATGTCAGGACAATCTAATGGTGCTAACTTAGGTATAGGTACTATTTTAGAGCCAGGTCACCCAACTTTAGATGGTGTGACAAGTTTTGACGGTGGTACAGCTTCTTTCCATAATACAGGAGGAACTCTTTCTGGTGGAGCTGTTGTTGTTGCAGAATACACAACGGGTGATCCGCTTATCGTTATCGAAGAAAATGTAGGTCCTGCAAATACAAGACGTACATTCCTTAATTTCTATCCACCATCTATCGATGCGCGTGATGATTTTTGGAATACAACTTCTGATGGAGCGCTTATCATGGCAAATGCTTTACGTTGGACATCTAACTTTAGTGATGGACCATCTGTTCTTGTTCTTGGTTCTCCTGGAAATCCAGATTGGATTCTTGATGTAGAGGCAAAATTAGAAGAAACTGGAACACTTAGTGCTGATACGTTCTTAAGTAGTACTGGAACTCCTACCCTAGCAGAACTTCAAGCGTATGATGCTGTATATTTATTTACAGATGCTGGAGCTGCAGATCCTGTTGCCTTAGGAAATGTTTTAGAGCAATACATTGATTCTGGAAAACCAGTTGTAGATGCAACTTTTACACCTAATGTTCCTATTACTGGAGGATTTACTCAATATGAGTTATACTCTGCTTCTGGACAATCTAACGGTACAAACTTAGGTATAGGTACTATTTTAGAGCCAGGTGATCCAATCCTTACGGATGTATCTACCTTTGATGGCGGTACTGCTTCTTTCCATAACACGGGAGGAACTATTGCGGGTGGTGCAACTGTAATTGCTGAGTACACAGATGGTTCTCCTTTACTTATTAGAGCTAGTAATGTAGGTCCTGCTAATACAAGACGTGTATTCCTTAACTTCTATCCACCATCTATTGATGTGCGTGATGATTTTTGGGATACGACTTCTGATGGGGCTTTAATTATGAGAAATGCTTTATTATGGGCTATTAACGGTGTTGTACTTGATACGGATGATAATCAATTAGCTTTAGATATCTCTGTATTTCCTAACCCAGCTCAAAATGAATTAAATATCTCTAATACATCTGGAATTTCTATTGAGAAAACACAGATCATTGATATGTTAGGTAGAGTTATTACGACTATTGATGCTACTGATGCTGCAAATAGAACTATTGATATTTCAAACCTTACGACTGGTATTTACTTCTTACGTTTAGAAAGTACTGATGCTAGTAGTGTGATTAAATTCATCAAGAGATAATCTTGATCTAGTTTTTAATACAATTATATTATATAAACCCCGCCATTGGTGGGGTTTATTGTTTTATAGATATTGTAATAGCCTATCTTCTCGTATGCTATAGTAATGCTTTGTATGTCTTTATACGCTTTCGCGAAAGCGTACTCTTACGACGTATAAATTTATACTTAGCTAAGTCGAAGTGCAAAAGCGTACTCTTACGACACCTTACGATTTTAAGTAGATTCTAGATGCATTTAAATAACGTATATCAAAGTGGTGGCTACATATTCAAGGAATTGAATGTATCACTTGAAATCAAAATGTGTACTTCTATAATGACCATTTATATATGAAATAGACACCTAATCATATCCTGAATAGAAGAATGTATCGAGATCTCATGAGATGTATTTGTACTCATTAGAAAACGGTATCATTCCTTATAAAGCATAAAAAAACCTCGTCGCCAAACGAGGTTTTTGCTTATACATTTTAAAATAATTGTGATATCATTGATATCGTATTGTACTGCTTATTGATCTTTAAAAACATCCATAACACCATCAAATTTAGATACATCAATATCACCTGCTTGAATAGTTTTGGCTAGTTCTGCCATATCTGCAATATTCATATCATTCCCTAATAAACGAGCAACTACAAAACCTTTATCATCTTGCGATGCAAATACGATTACTTCGTCTATAGCATCTTCTTCTCCTCTAAAATAAAGTTTCATATTTCCAAGATCTGAATTAATTTTCATTAATTCTTCATAGTCATCACTTGCTAGGATCCCTGTAACTTTTACTTTTTCACTCTCAAATGTAGCTGTTGTTCCGTCTTTTAAAGGATACGCCATGATATTAATCTTACGTACCGTTTTAAGAACTTCTTTTTGTTTTTCGTCAAGAGCTTTTGAATCCTGACTTATCAAACTTGTAGGTACATCTACTAAGATAAAATCTGAGTTTTCTTGATTAGCTACATAATACTCCTGTAGTGTCTCGCCATTTTTACAGCTTATAAAGCTTGTACTAGCGAGTAAGACGATCGCTATAACCTTTACTATTCCTTTCATAATTTATCCTTTTTTAGCTTTATCAACATCCTTAAGAGCTTCACTTCCTTTAAAGTTTAACTCTTGTGCCAATTTTGAAATTTGTTTTAAATCAATGTTTCCTGTTACTTGAAAGAATACAGTACGCATTTCACCATCTATATCTCCATTAAGGAACATCACAAACTCTTTTACAAAATCGTCACTACTACCTGGCTTGTAATAAAACTTAACGTTTTTACCCTCGTCTGTCGCTCTTAATAGCTCTTCAAGGCTTGAAGAAGAAATATAACTCTCCATCGTTGCACCCATTTGTGAAGCTATATCTTCTTTTGTGGTTGTAAACATTTTTACATTTTCCAGATTGTTTACTAACTCTATATACGATTGCATTTCTGGATCTGATGAGTTAAGATCTACTTTACTCAATAGTTTGAACATTTTTTGATTCATCACCATAGATGAAACACCTTTCATAGATTCAAACTTATCAAACTGAGTTTGCGCTATCATCGTGATAGATGAAACTAACACTAATGCTGTAATAATTATTTTTTTCATTTTTAAGATTTTTTATTGTTTAAAAAAATTGCTAGTTGTTGTATTAAATTCATTTACTGCACCCAGCTGTGCAGTGCTTTCGTTAAACATTTTACCCATTAATCCTAGGGCTTGTTTGGTTTTAAGAATACCTTCTTCTTGAGATACGTTTCCTACATAAACATCATTATTAGGTGGTGGATTGATTTGAGTTACAAGCCCTAAAGTTAGTATTGCTACTGCTGCTACTCCAGAAATCCAACGATAGATAGGCTTCTTTTGTTTTGGTAATTCTATAGGTCTATCATACGTATCCTGCGATGCTTGGGCAAATGCCGTAAACATAACAATATAACTTTCTAAATGAGGTGCCACGTGATCACTTTTAAAATATGTACGTAACTGCTTTTCTTGTGCAAGCGTTGTCGCTCCCTCAAAATAGGCTTCCAGTAACTGCTCAACTTTATTGGATTCCATAGTTTTGTTTTTTAATTAATGCTTCTCTTATGGTTTTTCTAGCCCGTGATAATGCAACACGAACTGCTGTTTCATTCATTTCTAACATCGCTGCAATTTCTGAATTGTCATATTGCTCTATGTCTCGTAACTGCAGTATTAACTGCTGTTGTTCCGGTAAATCTTTCATTAACTTATAGACCCACTCTACTTCATTTGAAGCTTCGATTTGTTTCCCCATATTGCGAGAATGATCTTCATAATTACTGTGGACTATTCTCAGGTTATTATTTCTTTTTGCCTTTAAAGAGTCATAACAATAATTTTTTGTCATTGTCATCGCAAATGCTTCAACACTTCTGTATTGCTTCATTTGAGATCGTTTGGTCCATAAACGCAACAAAATTTCTTGAGTCGCATCCTGTGCTTCATCTTCAGAGATAAGTAATCGCTTGGCCACACGATATATTTTATCTTTAAAAGGGTTTACAAGATTTATGAATTCTTTTTGATCCATTTGTTAATTTCGGTTAGTTATAAGGAAGACGAGTAGCTATATAATTTGTTACAATAAAAAATATTTTTCTTTACTAATATAGTAACACCTTCCTGTATATACACAACAAACACCTGTATAACTAAAGGGAGAACACGCTATCTTTTCTTAAAGAGGTTATTAAAATGTTAATTTCAAAAATAATTTCAAAAAATAATTTATTTTAGACTAACCATCAATCAATTATCTATGTTTATAAAAAACCGCTTTCTATTTCGTTTTATAACAAGCTTCTTTACCTTACTTATTATTCCTTTTCCATTAAGCTACATTCCTTTCTTAGGATTTATCGACACATGGTTTTCAAATATGTACCAAACCTTTATTCCTTGGTTTGGAAAAAATATCCTACACCTAGAAAAAGAAATTACGGAATTTCCATACGGAAGTGGTGATACCACATATAACTATGTCCTTATTCTTTTCTTTCTTATTCTATCAGGTATCATTGCTACCGTCTGGACAGTGCTAAATAAGAAGAAACTAAATCATATAAAGCTTAATTATTGGTTTCTTGTTTTACTCCGCTTTTATGTAGGGTATAATATGATGTCGTATGGATGGGCAAAGGTCATCCCAATGCAATTTCAAGAACCCTCATTTTCTAGACTTTTACAACCTATAGGAGAAATGTCACCTATGGGACTCGCATGGACCTTTATAGGGTTTTCTGCTGGGTACACTATATTTTCAGGTATCGCCGAAGTACTAGGCGGAATATTAGTACTATATCGACGTACACAATATCTTGGAGCTATTATTCTTATTGGAGTGATGGGCAATATAATGGCAATCAATTATTTATATGATGTTCCTGTCAAGTTATTTTCTACAGAATTATGGTTAATGGCTATTATTATTGCTTCACCTAAAATCAAACAATTACTAAATGTTCTTTTAGACTTGAAGTCGACTACGCCAAAAGTAACTTTCAATCCATTTCAGAATGCAAAACGCAAAAGAATTGCTAGAATAGGAACATGGGTTTGTATCCTTTTTGTTATTTTCTATCCATTATCAGGAACAATGAGTTCTATGAAACAATACGGACCAAGTGCTCCAAAACCCCCACTGTACGGACTTTATAAAGTGACTAGTTTTAAAGCCAATGGTAAGGAGGTTGTCCCTACCCTTAAAGATACCGTTGCATGGCGTTATATCTCTATGGAATGGAAAGGGTCTGTACAGTTTTACCGTCCTGACATGAGTCGTTTTGGATACAGTGCCGTCATAGATACGACCACACAAAAACTTACTTGGACTAATTTTAAAGATTCTACAAAAGTATATACGATGAAGTACACCAAAACTTCTGACTCTACCATGCGCTTCCAAGGAATCCATAAGAATGATACGATTGATTGTGACACTAAGATTTTATCTAAAAAAGATTTCCCGTTAATGAATCGTGGGTATCACTGGATACAAGAACGCCCGTATAATAGATAAGTCCGTGTAGAAACTTTTATAAAGGTTGTACACGCTTTCGCGAAAGCGTATAAAGAAACCATCCTTGTAACAACTTTATAAAAATGATACTAATAGGGTAAACAATATATATGATTTTAACAACCACCAACAGCATAGAAGGAAAAGATGTAACGAACTACCTCGGAATTATCGTAGGGACTACCTATACATCAAACCATGGGACAAAAGGCATGTCTTTTAAAGATATGTTTAATAGCAAAAAGTATTATGCAAATTATGAGACTGGGCTAGATGAAGCCAAAGAAGAAGCTTTTGAAAAATTAAAAGTACAAGCCGAAGAAAAACAAGCCAATGCGATTATTGGTATTTCTATAGATATTGAGATGATGAGCACAACCGGCGTGACGATGATTTCTGTTGTAGGTACAGCCGTGAGAGTTAAATAAAATATAGAAATGACCTGTATACGCACAACTTCTGAGCATACCGACTTCAAAACCTTAGTCACGTTATTAGATACCGAACTCGCACAACGAGATGGTGATGAACATGCGTTTTATCACCAATTTAATAGTATAGATGCTTTACAACAATGTGTTGTCTTGTATGAAGACTCCAAAGCTGTAGGTTGCGGTGCCTTAAAATCGTATGATACCACGAGCGCAGAAGTAAAAAGAATGTATGTCATGGACTCAGAAAGAGGGAAAGGTCTTGCCACACAGGTCTTGTTTACTTTAGAAGTTTGGGCAAAAGAATTAGGAACTAAAAGATGCATTCTAGAAACGGGAATACGACAACCCGAAGCCATCGCTTTGTATGAAAAAAACGGATATGTAAAAATTCCGAATTACGGTCAATATATAGGCATAGAAAATAGTGTGTGTTTTGAAAAGCTTTTATAGCTTTGAGGTATGAATAAGAATGTCCTTATTATAGGTGCTGGATTAACAGGCCTTTTGCTTGCTTACAGACTCAAAAAACAAGGAATCTCCGTTATCGTATTAGAAGCCCGAGATCGTATAGGAGGACGTATTTACACACATCTTTCCAAGCAAGAAACCCCTATCGAAATGGGTGCGACTTGGTTAGGACAACAACATACCGCTTTACTTCAATTACTTCAAGAACTTCATATTCCTGTATATCCTCAATATACAGAAGGGAGTGCTTGGTATGAACCTACGGCTATGCAAGCGCCACAAGAAGTTATGTTACCTCATAATGAGAGTCCGAGTTATAGAATACAAGGAGGTAGCAGCGCATTGATCAATAAACTGGCAGAAGGTTTAGAAAAAGAAGAACTATATCTTAATATGGTTGTCACACATATAAAAGCAAACGATGATGCTATAGAAGTGGTTACAAAAAATAAAATCTATACTGCTTCAAAAGTAGTTTCTACGCTACCTCCTAACCTATTAGCCACAAACCTACAATTTTCACCTCCACTGCCTGAGAACCTTATCGCAATGGCTAAGCAAACACATACATGGATGGGAGCATCTATCAAATTTGGGGTTTCCTACGCGACTCCTTTTTGGAAAAAACATCGTTGGTCAGGAACGCTATACAGTAGCGTAGGCCCAATTACAGAAATGTATGATCATACGACAGTAGAACACGGTAAATATGCATTAAAAGGCTTCTTAAACAGTGAATTGTCGACGCTAACGAAGGATACTCGGAAAGAAAAAGTACTTGCACAACTTAAACGGGCTATGGGTGAAGAAGCCTTGGAATACCTTTCCTATGAAGAAACTGTATGGCAAGAACAACCCTATACCTTTACTTCGTATGAAAACTTTGTCTTCCCTCATCAAAATAATGGACAGGCACTATATCAAGAAGTCCAGTACAATAATCGGTTGTATATAGCAGGTTCAGAAACAGCTTCGCATTACGGCGGTTATATGGAAGGTGCGGTGCAAAGTGCTGGGAAATGTTTTGAACGTATTGTGAAGAATTAGTTCCTAATAAGAGTGTTTTTGAATACGCTTTCAAGGATTGTAAAGACACAGAAGTTTATACTGAGCTCAGTCGAAGCACAAAAGCGAAAATGGTATCGGTTAAAACCCTATCAAGAATTTTCCAAATACCGATCATTCTGTATCTTTATAGAATGCGACATCTCCTTTTAATACTAGCCATTTGTACAATCGTAAGTTCTTGTAAAGAGCCATTACCAGAATACACCACCACACAAGCCAATAGTATCCGATTGAATCAAGTTGGATATTATCCCAATGCGCCTAAAAAAGCCATTATTACAGATACTGTAACATCTAGTACCTTCTATCTTATTGATCAACAGACGAAAAAAAAGATCTACGAAGGAACACTTTCTGATAGTATCACTTGGAATCTTGCTGGCGAAACAGTCCGTATAGCAGATTTTTCTGAATTCACAACCACAGGAAACTATAGTCTCTATATAGATAATCTGGGCTACTCCTACCCTTTTGAAATCAAAGAAGCCGTGTTATCTGACGCTTTTACCGCAAGCGTGAAATCTTTGTATTATCAACGTGCGAGCACACCATTAGATCAAAAACATGCAGGTGACTGGGCACGTAACGCTGGACATCCAGATACTACCGTTACCTTTCATCCTTCTACTGGGCGTACAGGCACCACGGCATCCCCAGGCGGTTGGTATGATGCGGGTGATTTTGGGAAGTATGTCATAAATGGCGCCTATCCATTAGGACAAATCATGACGCTTTACGAACAATATCCTTCGGTGCTTCCAGATCATAGTTTGACCATTCCAGAAAGCGGGAATAATATTCCTGATATTCTCGACGAATTCAAATATGAACTTGACTGGTTACTCACCATGCAAGATAATGATGGCGGTGTATTTTTTAAACTGACCACCAAACGTTTTACAGGCATGACACTTCCTGAAAAAGGACAAGCAGAACGATTTATCATTGGAAAAGGAACGGCACCAAGTTTAGATTTTGCAGGAGTTGCTGCTAAGGGATACCGACTTTTTAAAGATAGTAATCCTACGTATGCAAATCATTGTCTCGCTTCCGCGAAAAAAGCATGGGATTGGTCAAAACAACATCCAGATATCGCATTTAAGAATCCAGATGATATTTCTACAGGAGAATACGGGGATACAAATTTTTCTGAAGAATGGTATTGGGCCGCCGCCGAATTATACCTGAGTACAGGAGATCAGGAATACGAAAGCTACCTTAAAGATAATCCCATCAACCTAAATACCTATAAAGGAGGAAGCTGGAACAATTACATGAAATACATTGCTGCTTTTGCGCTCATTGATCAATCTGAAGATACCGCGCTTGTGAATCCTTTAAAAAATGATATTATCCAAGCCGCAGACAAATTGGTCGCATTGACGCATACCAATGATTACTTTCAACCAATTACGGTATTTAATTGGGGATCTAATAGCGATGTGCTAAATGCAGCTATGATTATAGCACAAGCATATCGTATCACAAAGAAGCCAATATATTTAAACGCCGTACAGGAAATCACTGATTATGTATTTGGTAAAAATGCAACAGGATATAGTTTTATTACGGGACATGGTGATAAAACACCCGTGTTTATTCATCACAGACAAAGTGCAGGAGATACCGTTGAAGCGCCAGTACCTGGTTTTATTTCGGGTGGGCCAAATTTTTCAAAACAAGATCGGAATGATGTTGCCTATCCAGAGAATGCATCGCCTATGAATTCTTGGGCAGATCAAACTCCAAGTTTTGCTAGTAATGAGATTTGCTTGAATTGGAACTCAGCCGCTATCTATGTCTTAGATTTTTTAGAGCAAGAGAGTAAATAACCTATGGAACACTACGAAGAAACTCATAAAACCTGGAATAGCGTAGCGCAACGCTATGAAGATATGTTTATGGATCTTCATATCTATAATGATTCTTATGATCGTTTTTGCGAATTACTCTCCAATGATGAAGCTTCTATTTTTGAAATAGGATGCGGCCCAGGAAATATTACCAAATACCTCTTAGACCGACATCCATTGTTCAACATTTTAGCCACAGATGTCGCTCCTAATATGATTGCGCTGGCACAAAAGAATGTTCCAAAAGCACAGTTTCAACAATTAGATGGTAGACATCTCCATACGATTTCAGAAAAATTTCATGGGATTATGTGTGGTTTCACACTTCCTTATCTCTCTTGGCTAG
>JBLHOX010000071.1:0-9943 GCA_047623725.1 Dokdonia sp.
AAAATAGCAGGCAGTGAAAACCCCATTTTTTTATCTTGATTACTAGATAAGTCATCTTTTAAACTTTTAAATTCAGGATACTGATTAGGGTTGCTTAAATTATTAATCTCATTAAAAGTGGCTACAGATGTAAAATGATGATCTAAGGATAATGTCTTTTCATATAAAATTTTTATAATCTGTAATCCTTTCAGATAGCGAACTTTACTCAAATCTGAAACTTCAGATAGTGCATTAAATGCTAATTGATCTTGAATTTGATCTTTGCGAATGAGTAATGCTACTTGTTGTTCTAAAATAATAGTGTTCTTTAATTTTGAGTTGATTACGTGTAATTGACCTTCTAGTGACTGATTCATGTCACGATACTTTTGGGAGACTAGAGACAGCTCTTCCATTAAGTCCGTTAGAATGATATCTAGCGTATTGGTATTGGAAGCAGGCGTACTAAAACAAAACTGGCTTGTACATAAGAGTATTAATAAAAAACTAACAAAACGTTTCATAATATTATAGTTTAAAGCTAATTAACAGTTCCTCTTTTGTAACATACACAGGGTAACTCCCTTTGGTAATGATGATTGTTTGTGATGGTGTTTCTAAATAATTTGCCAATGTGGTACTTAATGTAAAATCATCATCCATCGTAAAAAATAGTGTCGTATCAATATCTGATGTTAGAATCGGTCTTCCTACAATTTGAATCTCTTCTGATGTACTGATAAGATTTCTGTCTATAGTAAAAGTGACGGTATTATCATCATATGCTATAACCGTATTATTACCGTCCATATTTTTCTCCTCACTTATACTACACAACCCATGAGTACCTCTACAATGCCTACCGCTAAAATTAGTATGACCAGAAGTTTCATTCTTTATCGCTTCATTTTGAGATATACTAGGTAGTAAAGTATACCAGATACAGAATAATAGTGCTATTGCTTTTTTCATAATTCCTAAAGACTATAGATGAGAAATAATGTGGTTATGCTATATAAGGCTAGTATCTTAAAGAGATCAAAATACTAGCCATATCAATTTATTATTTCCAAAGTTCTGCTGAATTTCTTGCAGTACTAAAGAAGCCATCTATTATGTAAGAATCTCTTTCAGACAAATCATTTTCTGACCGTACTTCTCCTTCTACAAAATCAAGGTTTGCATTAAATGAATCTACAGTATTACTATTTAAAAGTAAAATCAAATAATCACGAAATTTTTGTGAGTCCACAGTATCAGGTAAATGCTTCAAGACAAACTCAATAATCTGATTGTTATCAGGATGTGTTCTTAAATACGTACTCTCTTGAACAATTTGATCATAATCTTTTTTGGTGAGTATAGGAGTTGTCCCTCTAGGGAATACTCTTTTATCGTTTATCACAAACTTATAGAATTGATCTTTATTAAAGGTTGAATGTTTATCAAAGTATTCAGATATGATTAGATTATGTAATTGCCCAATTTGATCATTCTGATTAGTAGACGTTTTTGAAGTTCTTGAACTTCTTGAGTTCCCTGAGTTTAAAGCTGACTTTATAACCTGAGCTTCTTCGGCATGCTCTTGAGAAGAAGACTCACTTGAGACAGCAATAGAAGCGCTTGCACCTCCCAATATTGCGCCACCTCCTAATGCAAACCAGCCAGCAGGTGTAATAGCGCCTGGCCCTATAAGTGATCCAACTGCACCAGCACCACCAAGAGTGCCTCCTGCATCTACTATCGCTTTTTTCCACCATGGCATATCACCAGATGATCCAGGTGGTTGTGCCGGTTGTGCTTTTACGCTTACTGATAAAAAGAAAATAAGTACTACTGAAAGGGTGGTTATTCTATGTATAAAATTTTTCATAATATGGTTGTATTATTAGTTTACCTACTCATACGCTTTTCGGTTTCCGCGAAATTTTAAAAGTGTTTTCTTATTAGATGAATCAAACACTTGTTGAGAGTTCTGTAAGACTATCTACCTTGTAGAAATTATCTTTTTTTTGTTCAAAATATTAACTCATAAAATAATTTTGGTTTTGATTAAAAATGATTTTTAAGTGCTGTAAATCAAATAACTAATAGATTTATGTGTTTTGATTTCTGTTACAAATGTTCACCAAACAATCAAAGAAAACAAGAGTATATACTGCCCCATTTAAGAACGAAGACTCTTCATTTAAAAATGAAGAGTCTTAGAAATAATATTCATAATAGGCTCTAAACAAGCTTGTTTTGCCTAACAAGAAGCAATAGACTATCTTTAAAACTCCGAATATTCTGAGAAATTCATTTTAAATTTAATTTTATTCAAAATGCAAATAAGGAGTTCCTTTTTTATCTTTTTCTTAAGTATTATGGAGGTTACTTTTATTAACGCACAAGAAATAACACAAGATTCCCTTATACAGTTAGATTATAAAGAGATCAGGAAGTCATTAATAACAAACGCAGACGACTCTATAACTGCAATGAAGTATGCTAATGCTTATATCGTAAAAGCAAAAAGAGAAAGAGATACTTCACAAATGGTTAAAGGATATTATTTCAAAATTATCTTAGATACAAAAAAAGAGACATCATTTCATCTGTATGATACGATCATTGAACTCTCAAAAAATCTAAAAAATGAAAATTTTCCAGCGACTGCCTATTTTGACAAAGGAGTTATTTATCATAGAAAATATCTTTACAAAAATGCGTTAGACAACTATATTCAAGCATCTAAGTATAATAACGGGAGTAGGAAGGAACATTTAGAATTCCTTATTAATCAAAGCCTTAGTTTATTAAAATCTAATATAGATAAAGATGAAGAAGCCTTAACATTAGCAAAAAGTTGCTATAAGTATGTTATTGAACAAAATTTTAAAGAAGAGAATTCTCCGCTTTATTATAATGTATTATACTCATTGACAAATGCATATAGAAAAATGAATTATATAGACTCTGCTAGAGTCTATAATAGATTAGGCTTACTAGACAAAAACACATCAAATAACTCTATTAATTACAATCACTTTTTAATGCTAGATGGAGTTCTCAAGTTTTATACTGGAGAATATGCAGAAGCAGAAATCAATATATTAAAGTCTTTACCACAAATTGAGCAAATATTTGACCAAAACTCATTAGCACTTGGCTATTATTATTTAGGCAAAACGTACCTAGGCTTAAAGAAGAAGCCCGAAGCAATTCAAAATTTTAAAAAAGTAGATAGTGTGTATCAACATACAGATTACATTGTAGCAGAGCTCACAAATGCATACCTAGAAATTATACAATATTATAAAGAAAATAACAGCATAGAAGATCAACTTAAATATACAGAAAAGCTCATAAAGGTAGATCAGGTTTTAGCAAATCGTTACAAATACTTGAGCGAGGAAATAATAGACAAACTAGATATTCCAAAACTAATCAGTAGTAAAGAAGCTCTTATTGTTCAATTAAAATCTGATAAGAAAAAATCTAAAACTTATTCTATCGTATTAATAACCATTTTAGCTAGTATTATAGGCATTGCGATATATCAGTTTAGAAAGAAATCATTCTATAAAAAAAGGTTTAAAGAACTTATACATAATACTCCTAAAAAAAGAGTCTCCGTCGAGGTTTCAGAAACCATTATACCCGATGTTCCTGAAGACATCGTAAAAGAAATTTTAAATAAACTATCAGTTTTTGAAGAAAAACACAACTATGTAGATTCTAAAATAACATTACATAGTCTTGCTTCAAAAATGAATACGAATAGTAATTATCTATCCAAGGTTATAAATAATAGCAAGCAAAAAAGTTTTACTTCATATATAAAGCAATTACGTGTAAACTATGCCTTCAATAGATTAAAAACAGAAGATAAGTTACGGAAATTTACCATAAAAGCGATCGCTGAGGAATGCGGTTTTAAAAGTGCAGAATCATTTTCAAAAACGTTTTATAAAATCTATGAAATCTATCCTTCCTTTTTTATAAAGCAACTTAATAAAGCTAAATAAGTATCTTCTATTACTTCTTGCAATGTCTTTGTTTATGAATGAAGACAGTAGAACTCAAATAGTTTATGTTTTAGTTAATTATTTATCTAACTTTATAATGAACTAAAATATAAAAGATTATGAAGAAATCTAAACTAAAAAGCCAACTCCTATTCCGAAAAACAAACATTGCACGATTAACACAAAATAATCTACAAACTATTCTCGGAGGAGGCACTAATCACACTGGAGAAAGACCAAAACCACGCACAGATACAATCTCATTTACCGTAATTACATCTTCATGGAAATGTATTGATTTTTTTGGAGTTACCACAAGTAGTTAATCGTATCCTTTTATAAACTAACCATCAGAAAATAATCCTAAAAGTTGTGTATATTTTTAGGATTATTTTTAATATTCTTAAAACACATATTGCTTTATCCTAGTACGCTTTCAAGAAACAAAGTGACGCAGAGGTTCATACTGAGCACCGTCGAAGTACGAAAGCATACTAAGACACTACATTACATCCATTTATTCTGTACTTTTGTATCGCTATTAGAGCGTGAATTAAATTTTAAAAGAAAAAGAATATACGTAGACTATTCTATAGTAATAGATACCTACAGCATCCCTACGATGATAAACATACATCAAAAAACACTTAAAGATCTCGAATTCCTTACCGTTTGTGAACATGTAGCAGAGCGCTGCGTTACTGAGCACGGAAAAGAAAAAGCACTGGCTATTGTTCCTTATGCGTCCTCAAAAGAGGTGCTCTTTGGATTGAACCAGACCAACGAATATGTATCCTCTAGATTACACGAAACGGTCATTCCTAATCATGGATATGATCCTATAGATCGTGAGATCAAATTTCTAGACATAGAAGACAGTGTCTTAGAAAGAGGAAGTTTTAAAAAACTCTCTAGTATTTCTGAAACGGTCAATATTCATCTTAAGTTTTTCAATAAGTACCAAGAACGCTATCCTACATTACAAAAAACAGTTGCAGAAACAGAATATACAACGGTTGTCATAGACGCTGTAAATACCGTTTTTGATAAGTATGGCGAGTTACGAGATGATGCTTCAACACTATTACAAACCACCCGTAGAAGTATCAATCAGGTAAAAGGGAAAATTAATTCCAGTTTTGCCTCAGCATTAGCACGATATAACGGATATGGATATCTAGATGACATCAGAGAATCTGTAGTGGAGAATGTACGTGTACTCGCGGTTACTGCCATGCATCGACGTAAAGTTAAAGGTTCCATTATGGGGAGTTCTAAAACAGGAAGTATTGTATATGTACAACCAGAAGCAACCCTACAAGCGCAAAGAGAACTTAACAATTTACTCTTTGAAGAAGACGAAGAAATCAAACGGATTCTAAAAACATTAACCAATACGATTCGTCCGTATATCAGCTTATTTTCAGCATACCAAGAACTATTAAGTACCATAGATGTCATTGCTGCCAAAGCCCGATATGCAGAAAAACTGAATGCCATTTTACCGACCATCACAAAAGAGAGAGAAATTACGCTGAAAGATGCGTATCACCCTTTACTCTATTTAAGTAATAAAGCAAAAGGAGATAAAACCTATCCACAAGATATTCACCTAGATGCAGAGAGTCGCATTATTGTTATTTCTGGGCCTAATGCTGGAGGTAAAAGTATTACCTTAAAGACTGTTGGACTGCTACAGCTTATGCTACAAAGTGGTATGCTTGTGCCTGTACACGAATATTCTAGAATGTGCCTTTTTAATAGAGTACTTACCGATATAGGAGATAACCAAAGTATAGAAAACCACCTGAGTACGTATAGTTATCGTCTTAAGAATATGAATTACTTTCTTAAAAAATGTGATAAGTATACCCTCTTCCTCATCGATGAATTTGGTACAGGATCAGACCCAGAATTAGGAGGCGCACTTGCAGAAACATTCTTAGAAGTTTTTCACGAACGTGAAAGCTACGGAATCATCACCACCCATTATGCCAATCTAAAGATGATGGCAAATGAGACCAAAGAGATTGTCAATGCAAATATGCTCTTTGATGCCAGAACGCTAGAACCACTTTTTAAGTTACACCTAGGAGAAGCTGGTAGTTCTTTTACGTTTGAAGTTGCTCAAAAAAATGGAATCCCCTACTCGCTTATCAATCGCTCTAAGAAGAAAGTAGAGCGAGGAAAAATACGTTTTGACAAGAGTATTGCTGATTTACAAAAAGAACGCAGTAAACTCGCTAAAACAACATCTACTCTTAAAGAAAAAGAGCAAAAAGCTTTACAACAAGATCAGAAGTTACAAGAGATCAATGCAAAGGTGCAGTCTAAGCTAGAAAACTATCAAGAGCTGTATGATAGTAATCAACGTCTTATTTATTTAGGACAAAAACTAGAGACCGTAAGTGAGAAGTTTTATAACGATAAGAAAAAAGGCGAGCTCGTTGCCGAGCTTATGAAAATTATTCAGATAGAAAACTCAAAACGTAAAAAACAGACCGTTAAGCAAGCAAAAGTTCAAAAGCAAAAAGAAGTTCAAGTACAAAAAGAGGTCGAAAAGAAAGTTGCTGTTATTCGGAAAAAGAAAGAAGAAGCAAAAGTAGTAGCGCCTAAAATAGAAAAACCAAAACATATATTAAAAGTAGGTGATCGTGCACGTATGCATGACGGTAAAGCTGTTGGAATCATTGACTTGATAGAAAAAGGAAAAGCAACGGTAGATTACGGTATGTTTACGACAAAGGTTTCTGTAGATCAGCTAGAACTTGTACAAGCCAAGAAGAAGAAAAAATGATAAACTAAAAATTGTCACACTGAGCCTGTCGAAGTGCTAAAAAACAAACAATGCTTTTCACTGTTAATACGCTTTCAAGGAGCAAAGGGACGCAGAAGTTTATACTGAGCTTAATCGAAGTACGAAAGCGTATATAGAAGCTTAACAAGATTTTAGAATAACTCTATGATACGGGCAGTATCTTTGTAATTATAAAAATAAAAATAGTAATGTCGGGATGAGATTCCCGCCAGAGTTTATACTGAGCGTAGCCGAAGTACAGGAAGTTATGGAAGGACCTAATGACAAAAAAATTATCTTATTTGATGGCGTTTGCAACCTATGCAATAGCTCCATCATTTTTGTCATTAAACACGATCCGAAAGACCTTTTTAGATTTGCTCCTTTACAAAGTGATATTGGAAAATCACTGATGGAGAAGCATCAAATTGACCCTCAAGAAACAGATTCCATTATTCTTGTAGATCAAGAAAAAGCCTATACAAAATCCTCGGCGGCCTTGCGTGTGTCTCGACACCTTTCTGGCGGCTATCCCCTACTCGCCATTTTCCTTATTATACCTGCATTTCTTAGAAATCTGGTGTACGATTACATTGCCAAAAATCGTTACAAATGGTATGGTAAAAAAGACTCTTGTATGATTCCTACACCAGAATTAAAAGCAAAGTTTTTAGGATAATACAGTATTCCCGCGAAGACGGGAACCTCTTACCTACCTCAATAGACTATTTGACTAACTAAAAACACCACTTCCCTCATTATAGCTTTCTCAATCTGTTATTTGATCATAGTTTTGAGCAAACAAATATTGAGAACCATGAAAAAAGTATTCCTCCTTCTAGCATTTTTTATTGCTAATTACGCTTTCGCGAAAGCGGACAACGAACCTAAAGAATTAGTATGCATAAACGCTCCTATAGAAGTATATAGCACTGAAAATAGTATCGCGTCAGATATCTCTCTAGTCACTGTGTACCTGAATGGCGCTCAAGTAGAAAGAACAAGTAATGCATCTGTAAAAGATGGAACGACCACCTTCATTTTTGAAAACCTTTCTAATACCGTAGATGAAAATAGTATTCAAGTATCTGGACTTGGAGAAGCCTCTATTCTCTCTATTAATTATAGTATTGACTACTTGAAGAAACAAAAAAACACAGAAGCTGTTGAAGCGTTACAAAAAGAAAAAAAGGAGATCGAGTTTCGTATTAAAAAACTCAATAATCTGATCATAGGCCTACAAAAAGAAGAAGAGGTCATCAGTCTTAATCAGAAGCTAGGAAGTACCACACAAGAAGTAAGTCTAGAAAAGGTAAAAGCGCTTGCTACGTATTATAGACAACGTGTGACGGCTATTAAAAATGAGATTTTAGATACAGAACGTAAAAGATATGAGCTTCAAATAAAGAATCAAGACTTGACAAAACAATTTAACGAACTCAATATTACCGAAGAAAAGAGTACTGGAAAAATCACGTTAAAAATAAACAGTGAACGCCAAGCTACGCTGCAACTTAAATTAAAATATAACGTAGCGAATGCTGGATGGTATCCTATTTATGACCTGAAAGCAAAAACGATTGATGCTCCATTAGATCTCGCATATAAAGCACACGTATATCAAAACACGGGAACTTCTTGGGAGGACGTATCACTTGTGATCTCTACAGGAGATCCCAATACAAATAATACCAAACCAGAAGTCAATACAAAATACCTACAGTTTGTAAATAACTATTATAATAATAGACAAAAAAGGGCATTAGGATATGCTACAAGCGAAGTACTTGAAGAGGATCTAGCATATGAGCTATCTGGAAAAGCTTCTGGAGTATCGGTAGCAGGAAATACGAGCGCACCTGTAAATTATACGGCTACTGGAGACATAAAACTAGACGGACTTACGACGACTCGTTTTGAGATTAAAAAGAAATACTCCATTCCATCAGACGGTGATGTCACGGTGATAGAAGTAGATACGTTTAAGATTCCAGCAACCTATCAATACTTTGCCGCGCCACTACTCAATGAGAACGTATTCTTGACAGCGAGCATAAAAGATTGGGCACAATACAGTTTATTACCTGGGGAAGCTAATATCTATCTTGAAGGAAGCTTTTCTGGAAAGACCTTTATTGATCCGCTAGCCACTACCGAAGAGTTAACTGTTTCTTTAGGAGTTGATCCTAATGTTGTGGTAGAACGTGAGCAACTAGATAATTTTAAAGCGACCTCTTTTATTGGGACACAACGTATTGTAGATAACAAGTACGAGATCAAAATCAAAAACAATAAATCAACAAACATCAACATAAAACTCGTAGATAGAATTCCAAAGTCACAAAACAAAGAGATTAAAGTAGATGATATAGAAACGGGAGATGCCGCATACGATAAAGAAACAGGATTACTAAAATGGACACTCAGTATCGCGCCAAATAGTCCTATTGAAAAAAGGTTCTCTTATGAGTTACGCTACCCAAAATCAAAACGTATTAATTTGTAATCTTTAAAAAAATAGAAATATCATAATGCAAGAAGGAGAAGTTCAAAATAGAGCCTCTCCTTTTGCTTTATGATACATCCTTATAAATTAATAAGGAAAACAACAAGGGTCTCCATTATGACCAGTCGTGCATACTCCAAGACAATGAGGAGGTCCACAATCCACACCATTAGTGTTTTCTGTACAAACTAAGACATGTGTAGGATTAGTAGGAGTTGGTCTAAATCCCCCTTCTATACTTTTTTGCTCTGTTTTGTTTAAGACTGCTCCTAAACTTGAAATTTTCTTTAACATAGTAATAATTTTTAAGATTAACAATACAACTAATATAATCAAAATAATTGATAATCAGATGATTACGAAAAAACCGTAATTCAATTACAGAGTCAAATATGAAAAACAATAAATCAACAAACATCAACATAAAACTCATCAATAGAATCTCTAAATCACAAAACAAAGAGATTAAAGTAGATGATATAGAAACGGGAGATGCTGATTATGATAAAGAGACAGGCTTACTAAAATGGACACTCAGTATCGCTCCAAATAGCCCTATTGAAAAAAGGTTTTCTTATGAATTACGCTACCCAAAATTAAAACGTATTAATTTGTAATCTTTTTTTAAAAATAGAAATATCATAAAGC
>JBLHOX010000072.1:0-9908 GCA_047623725.1 Dokdonia sp.
CGTTTTGCTACATGCTCTATAATAGCCTTCTTCCCTATTATTTTTTCTATTAAAGAGATTCCTTGTGCTGTTGTATATACATCTGTACTTCCGAGATTAATGATCTCTCCGTCACAAGCTTCTTTATGATCCAATATCTTTTCGAGTCCATCTATGATATCTCCTACATAGGTAAAACTACGCTCGTGATGAGCACTTCCTTCATATAATGGAAATGAAGTCTCTTCATAAATCGCTTTAATCAGCTTTGTATATAATTTTTCTGGACGTTCTCTAGGACCATACACAGAAAACAAACGAATAGAACAGGCTGGAATTTTTCCTGAACGTTGCGAGGCCAATACTAACTGCTCTGCGGCAAGCTTTGTCACACCATAATCAGAGACAGGCGTTGGTGCCTCTTCTTCTGTTGATGTAGCGTGTAGTCCATAAATAGACGAAGTCGCTATATTGACAAATAATTGTGTTTTTGTATTGTGATGTATTGCCCACTGCAATAGATTTTGGGTCACCTGAATATTATTGCGCTCATAATCTACAAAAGGCGTTGAAGCCGATATGCCAGGTTGTGCCGCAAAATGATAGATGATATCAACATCATTAGGTAATATCGCTGTTAAGTCATCAAGTAAATCAGCGACAAGTAATGTCACGCCAACTTTCTTAATGTCTTCAGCATTTATCGTTTTTAACTTCGGGTCATAGTAATTAGAAAAATTATCTATTCCTATTACTTGATGTCCCTTAGAAATCAAACATTCACAAAGATGAGAGCCTATAAAACCTGCGGCTCCTGTAACTACTATTTTCATAGATCTATATCATCGCCCTTTACAATACCATAGTATGTATAAGCGTATCCTTTTTTACGAGTATTCTTTCTAATCGCTAGATTTCGCTCTAACGATTCCTTTGTTTTATAACCTCTTGGGTGGTCTAAATGCAAACATAAAGCCCTATGACGGATTTGTTTTCCTTTTACACCAGCATTCTCTAACCGTTCTCCTAATTCTCTATCTGGACCTCCATACTGCATACGTTCATCATATCCATTAATCCGGATCAAATCTTCTAACCACGCAGATGAATTACAGTTATTAAACGAAGCATTAGATGGGGTTACTACATCCAATAACTTTGCAACCGTTTCTCCACTAGCTAACTTTCTATATTGAGAAGAACCTAATGATCCCTTTTCCTTTAACCATTCTACATCAAAACAATTACCAGCTAGAATATCTTCCTTGGTAATGTCTTCGCTCAAATCCATGTCTAACTTACAATATCCTCCAGATAAAAATTTCCCTTTTTCTGCATAATTTGCATGACGTTCTAGAAAATCTTCTTTAGGAATACAATCTCCATCTGTAAAAACAACATATTCATGTGCTGCCTTTGTCAAAGATATATTAAGTATCGTTTGTCTTCGATATCCTTTATCTTCATGCCAAATGTGATGTAAAGGAACTGGATAGTCTTTCTGAAAAGATTTGATAAGATCTTCTGTTTCCTTGCTTGAGCCATCATCGGCTACGATCACTTCAAAATCTTTATAGTTTTGTGTACTGTACCCATGTAATACTTTTTCAAGCCATTTTACATTATTATATGTAGCTATAATCAGCGTTATTTTAGGAAGTTTTTGCATTCGGTTGGTTTACTACAAAAATAAACTTTTATATTATAAAAAAGTTAGTAGTTTTGCTATCCTACTAAATTTATGGAAAAATTAACCGCTATCGTCCCTACAGGTAATGAAGAACACAACATTCGTGAGGTACTCGAATCTGTGTCCTTTGCTGATGAGGTAATGGTGGTAGACTCCATGAGCACTGACAATACGGTTACAATTGCCAAAGAATTTACCGATACAATTATACGTCGTAAGTATCATTATTCTGCTTCTCAAAAAAACTGGGCAATACCACAAGCAACTCATGAATGGATACTCCTTGTAGATGCCGACGAAAGGGTTACACCAGAATTACGAGATGAAATTATAGCTATTCTTAAGAACCCACCTACCGATGGCACTGTAGCATATTGGATATATCGCACCAATCATTTTATGGGAAAACGGGTGCGTTATAGTGGATGGCAAAATGATAAAGTCATTCGTTTGTTTCGTAAAAGCAAGTGTGCCTATGAAGACAAAATGGTGCATGCAGAGATTATTGCAGATGGAAAAGTAGGTTTCTTAAAAAAACGTTTTCATCATAATACCTACATTACTTTAGATAGTCATATCAAAAAATTGAATCGATATGCAGATTGGCAAGCTAAAGATTATGACAAAAAAACGGGACGTCTTAATGCATATCATTTTGTGATTAAACCATTTTGGGGCTTTTTTAAACATTATTTTGTACAAATGGGATTCAGAGATGGCATTGTAGGACTTGTTATAAGTTATTTGCACTCCTATGCCGTTTGGATGCGTTACGCCAAGCTATGGCTTTATAGACGTGGTTTAAAGTAATGATTCTTTATACGCTTTCGCGAAAGCGTACTCTTCATAACTCTCAAAAACAGCAATCCAAATATGGATTGCTGTTTTTAATACAATACAGACACATATCACAGTACAATAGTCATTTCAAAAACATACGTACTCATTTTAAAAGTGCATTAGATAAGGTATATCTAGTAAAAACCATCAAATTATGATCACATAAAATAATGGTTTTTAAAAATTTATAAAATTGCTCTATAGCGAATACCTATATCAATTTTGTTCCATAATAACATAATAATAAGCAATCCCAATAGGCCTTCCTACGCCAATAAATCCTGACTTAACAAGTGTTGCATTCGTACTTCCGGGATATAGTTTTTGAAGTTTACTAACAGCATCAGAAATGGCTACATTAATATCTGTAGAATTGTATGCATATCCAACCACTTGTTTTCCACTCACGCTTGTAAGTGCTTCTGGGACAGATTTCTTATCAGACATTAGATCATAAACAGGAATTTTTCAGTTCCTTTTGCTGTTTGGAAATTAACATAATCTAAATCTGTCGCATAAGGTATAGTCTTATGAACTGTATATGAAAAATAGCCTATTACTTTAAGTTATAAACAACAAAAAGCCATCTGGAAATAAATTTCCAGATGGCTTTTTAAAAATAGAAGAAACAAATCTTCTAGTGACTATAAGTAACTATTATTGTATTAATTATTCCCAAGAATAATCGGTAATCCACTATCACCAGAACCAATAACAATCACTTTAGAATTAGGAGATTCTGCGAGTTTTAATGTCGCATCAATTCCTTTATCTTGTAGAATCTGCTCATTAAGAGATGCACTTAAAATTCTGTTGGCATCTGCTTTACCTTGTGCTTCAATTGTTACTTTTTCAGCTTCTTTTTTTGCTGTAACCAATCTAAACTCATATTCTAATGATTCTTGCTCTTGTTTTAATTTACGTTCAATCGCTTGCTTAATAGTTGGTGGTAATGTTACATCACGTATCAGTATATTATTCAATTGAATATATTGATCTGAAACGATTTTTTCAGTTTCTTGAAAGATTTCTTCTTGAATAGCATCTCTCTTACTACTGTATAATTGCTCTGGCGTATAACGTCCTACAACACTACGAGCAGCACTTCGAATCGCTGGCTGGATAATTCTTTCTAAATAATCCTTTCCTTTTTGATTATGAAGTTTTCCAATATCTGCTGTTACAGGCTTATACCATGCAGTCGCATCAATTTGAATCTCTAGACCATTTGAAGAAAGTACTCTCATCTCTTCAAATAATTGTTGTTGACGTGTTTCATAATCAATCACTCTATTCCAAGGAGCAATCAAATGGAATCCAGGGCCTAATGGCTCTTTATCAGGATCTACCCCATTTCCTAATGTTTCATATAATACACCTGCGTGTCCTGCATCTATACTCACTGCAGATTTTGCTAATACAACAATGGTAATAATTATGATTACAAGAATAGGTAATCCAATTTTTGGTAATTTATCCATGATTTTTTTTTTAGTTATTTAAATTTTAAGTTAAGTGAGTCCATTATATTTACGCATAAACCACTCTATCCCAAGAAGTAATGCAAGAACGGCTAGAAACCATTTCCAATCTATTAAAGGTACGACATTTTCAGTGTTTTTCTGTACAGGTTTGTATCTACTATCTTCTAGTAAAGAAGTGAGTAATTGATCTACATTAGAAATATCAAAAAGTGCTCCACTAGTATTAGTCGCAACTTGTAATAGATTTGTTACATCTGCATTTAAAAATTGTTGTTCTACCTCAAAAGGAACGATGGTAAATGATCCCGATCTTGCTAGTCCTTGGTCTTGTACAGTTACTGTAAAAGAATAATCACCTGGAGGAAGGTTGCTCAGATCGATTTCATACGCATTACGTTGTAATAAAAACGGAGCATCATATACGGCTTCTGTTTCGGTATTGACGACCTTAATCGTTAACGCAGCTCTATTATCAAATACGTAATTCTTATCAAAATACTGTGCATAGAGTTTTACAGATCCATTTCCATAATAAAAAGATTCATAATCTAAGTTGAGTCTGCTTTTACGTTTATTGGAAGCAGCATACTGAACTAAATTGTCCATAAAATTATCAAACACTTCAAAACTACGATCATCTATATAACTTTGAGCTCTCCATCTCCAAAGGCCTTCTCCAAAAATATAAACACCTCTCCTACCATTTTGATCTGTGGTTACTAACAAAGGAGACTCTGTAGTAATTGTTCCAATTTTCTGATATAAAGCAACATCTGCTTCTGTTTTTAACATAATATCTCCAAAACTTGTCTGCAAGGGAGGGAAATCAGAAAAATTAATATCATTTAATACAAACGTAGAAAAATTAGCATTGGGCACTCCTTGTACATCTTCTTCTTGGGATGTAATCTCATGAAATACTTCGGTTTGTAATTGATTCAGAATATTCCAATCTGTTTTAGGTCCTGTAATTGTCATGCTATTTTTACCTAGCGATTCTAGCTCTCTATAAATGGGCTGGAAAAGACCGTTAGGTTGGTAAAGAACAATCAATTGATACTCATTTAACTTCCCAATTGCCTCAGCAGGTTTTGCAAATGTAGCCGTACGTAGGCGGTTGCTTTCTATGCTTTTTTTAAGCATTCCGATATCTGGATGTACAATATCAGAAACAATAAGCACATTTGTTTTCTGATCTATGACTTCTACCGCAAAGTTTTTGCGGTTATTATTTTTGTTTTTTTCGTTTTCTATAGGTTGTAGATGTATAGAAAATTGCCTGACTCCTACGCTATTTGCAGGAATAAGTGCTGTGATAATTTGTGATTTTTTCTGATCAGAAAATGTGATAGTTTCCTGATGCATAATGGTATTTCCAGAGCGTATTGTAAGTCTTGATGATACATCTCGAGCACCAGTATAGTTGGTAAAAACTTCTACTGGAAATTTATTATTAATATAGGCGTATCTATTTACATTCACCTGACCTACAATAAGATCATCATACACAATGGTATCTCCGGTAATAATAGGGTATACGTTTTGATTAAAATTTTTGCTAGTATATTCAAAGGCTTCTCCGAAGGTTTGATTTCCATCAGATACCAGTATAACGGGCGCTACCTCATTTCTATATAAAGAAGTAAATGAAGAGAAAACAGCTGCTATGTTGGTTTGTCTTTCGGCGAAATCTAACGAATCTAGCGTAGTTACTTCTGTTCCAAATTTGAAATACTGAATATCAAAGGCGTCATTTAAGGGTTTGCTTTCGCGAAAGCGTACCAAAGCATTTCTTACTTCATCATCATATCCCAAATGCCGAATACTCGCAGAATTATCTACAGCAATGGCCAGAGATGGCTTTTCTGTATAATAGGTTTGCTGCTTGTATTTAGGGTTAATGAGCAATAACAAAAGTCCAAAAACAGTACAAAAACGCAACAAAGCATATACTTTGTTGCGTTTTGTTTTATAAGCAGCCTTATAGAAATATTGAAATATAGCGACTGCCAAAGCAATGATACATGCTCCAATAATCCATAATAAGGTGGTACTTGTCATATAGTAATCGTCTTATAAAGAGACTTATGTTAACATGCCTCCATCTACATGAAGTACTTGTCCAGTAATGTAAGCACTTAAATCACTCGCTAAAAAGACACAAGCATTTGCAATATCTTCTGGCTTCCCTCCTCTTTTTAAAGGAATTGCATTACGCCAGCTATTTACAGTCTCTTCATCTAGTTTGGCTGTCATTTCTGTTTCTATAAAGCCTGGTGCAATTACATTGGTACGTATATTACGTGACCCTAATTCCAATGCCATTGACTTAGAAAATCCAATCATACCTGCTTTTGAGGCAGCATAATTTGCTTGTCCAGCATTTCCTTTTACACCAACCACTGAACTCATATTGATAATACTCCCATGGCGTTGTTTAAGCATGGTACGTTGTACCGCTTTTGTCATGTTAAAGATAGATTTAAGGTTTACTTCTATGACCTTGTCAAAATCTTCTTCAGACATACGCATTAACAGATTGTCCTTTGTGATTCCTGCATTATTAATAAGAATGTCTATAGCTCCAAAATCTTCTATAACATCTTTTATAAGTTGTTGTGCTTGTTCAAAATCTGCAGCATTACTTTTATATCCTTTGGCATTGACACCTGCTGCTTTAAGTACATCTTCCAGTGCGTTTGCTGCATCTACAGAAGAACTATAGGTAAATGCTACATTGGCTCCGTGTTGAGCAAAAACCTCGGCGATACCTTTTCCAATACCACGACTGGCTCCAGTAATAATGGCTGTTTTTCCTTCGAGTAATTTCATATATGTTGGTTATTTAATATATACAATTTGTTTTTTATACCTAACAAACCTTAAAATAATACTACTAATCTGTTTCTATCGCACTTATATTTCATAATAAAAATAGAACTGTAGCTATGCTATACTTAGATTTTTTTATTCATCTAACTACGATATAATTCAAATTATTTAAGTCTCCTTTTAAAATTCATTTTGTATTATCAAATATAAGGAAATGCGTAAGGGCGTACACAAAAAAACCTCTTGAAAATTCAAGAGGTTTTTAAAGTTTATGATATGTTTAGCATAGCTGTTTTAAGATATTACTCCTAAAACTTCTGCCATTCTTTTTCCAATTTCAGCTGGACTATCTACCACGTGAATACCACATTCTCTCATAATGGCTTTTTTAGCCTGAGCAGTATCATCACTTCCTCCTACAATAGCACCTGCATGTCCCATAGTACGACCAGCTGGAGCAGTTTCTCCTGCAATAAATCCTACAATAGGTTTTTTACTTCCACTATTCTTATACCAGTGTGCAGCATCTGCTTCTAACTGTCCTCCTATTTCACCAATCATCACAACAGCTTCCGTTTCTGGATCGTTGATTAATAACTCAACAGCTTCTTTTGTCGTCGTTCCGATAATTGGATCTCCACCAATACCAATAGCTGTTGTAATACCAAGACCTTGTTTTACTACTTGGTCTGCAGCTTCATAGGTAAGTGTTCCTGATTTTGAAACAATTCCTACACGTCCTTTCTTAAATACAAACCCAGGCATAATACCTACTTTTGCTTCTCCTGGAGTAATCACTCCTGGGCAGTTAGGGCCTATTAAACGGCAATCCTTATTTTTAATATAATTTGATGTCTTAATCATATCTGCAACAGGGATACCTTCAGTAATCGTTATAATAACTTTGATACCTGCATCTGCAGCTTCCATAATTGCATCTGCTGCAAAAGCTGGTGGAACAAAAATAATCGTTGTATCTGCTCCTACTTTTTGAACAGCTTCTTCTACCGTATTAAAAACAGGACGATCTAGATGTGTTTGGCCTCCTTTTCCTGGAGTTACACCACCTACTACATTTGTGCCGTATTCAATCATTTGACCAGCGTGAAAAGTACCTTCACTTCCTGTAAATCCTTGAACAATAATTTTTGAATCTTTATTTACTAAAACGCTCATTGTTTGTTTTTAAGTTTTGCTATTGCAAAAATAGTTTTTTGTGGGCTTTTGCCGAAGGTATTTCTATAAATTTACACCTCTATATGAAATCATAGCTTCTTGATCTTCTTCTGCGGGTTGACTCATTTGATAACCACGATACATCAGACCATCTTTAAGAGTCCATATAGCCATAAAATGTGCCACTGGAACTTCTTCATTTGGGTTTTCAATCATCCTAACAAAATACGTGTATCGTATAGTTACGTTGTTTCCGTCTTCTAATAAATGGGTCATATCACAACGTACAGACTCAAAAGACTTTGCTGCCTCTGAAGCCATGGTAAGTACTTCCTCTCGATTCATATGCAAATACCCTGTTCTTGCATTCCAAAATAGTTTCATGTCTGGGTGAAGGTATTTTTTTACATTTTCAGTTTCGTTAAAGAAATCTGAAGTGTAGAAATCGCTTACGATGTTTTTACCGCTTGTACTCATTTTTTATTCTTTAATTGTTCTATAAGCTCTGGAATCATTCTAAGATTGGCTAGCTCTTTATATTTTTCTCTAAAATTTCCAGCAGGTGATCCAAAATAGCTCTTTTTTCCTTCTAAAGATTTGCTTACACCACTTTGTGCAGAAACTATCGCTTTTTCACCTATTGTAATACCACTAGTTACACCTACTTGTCCCCAGAGAGTAACTTCATCTTCTATAATCACACAACCAGCAATTCCTGTTTGTGAGGCTATTAATACTTTTTTACCGATAACCGTGTCATGTCCAACATGCACTTGGTTATCAATCTTTGTTCCCTCTCCTATTGTGGTATCACCAGTAACACCTTTATCTATAGTACAAGCTGCTCCAATATCTACATGATCTTTTATAACCACACGGCCTCCAGATTTTAATTTATCAAATCCTTCTGGGCGTTTTTTGTAGTAAAAAGCATCAGATCCTAGTACTGTTCCTGCATGAATCGTTACGTTGTCACCGATCACCGTATAATCGTAAATACTTACATTAGAGTGAATCAAGCAGTTTTTACCTATGACCACATGATTGCCTACAAATACATTAGGTTGGATAACGGTATTATCGCCTATGGTTGCTGTGTCAGAAATAGTTTTTGAAGATGCAACAAAGGCTTTAAAATAATCTGTTAGTTTGTTAAAATCTCTAAATGGATCGTCAGAGATGAGTAATGCTTTGCCTTCTGGGCAATCTACTTCTTTATTTATAAGTACAATAGTGGCAGCACTTTCTAATGCTTTTGTATAGTATTTTGGGTGATCTACAAATACGATATCGCCTGGTGTAACTACATGAATTTCGTTCATACCTAGCACAGGAAAATCTGCATCCCCAACTGGAGTTGCATTGATAATTGTTGCTATTTGCTGTAATGTATGTACTTGTGGAAATTTCACGTGAGCCTTGTTAACTAAGCATCTTCTTTACAGAAGAATTTATAAATAAATTTGAAAAGTGTTATGATTTAACTCTTTCTTTATAGGTCCCTTTAGCCGTTTCGATTTTAATCTTATCGCCTTCGTTTATAAATAAAGGTACATTTACTGAAGCTCCAGTTTCTACCGTTGCTGGTTTTGTCGCATTAGTCGCTGTATTCCCTTTTACTCCTGGCTCTGTGTGTGTTACTTCTAGAACCACACTTGCAGGCATATCTACAGATAGTGGTGCTTGATCTTCAGAGTTAATTAAAATGGTAACGACATCTCCTTCTTTTAAAAATTCTGCGGCATCTATGGTATTTTTCTCTAGAGTGATCTGGTTATAATCTTCTACATTCATAAAGTGATAGGTATCTCCTTCTGGATATAAGAATTGGAATTTATGCGTTTCTACACGTACTTCTTCAATTTTATGTCCTGCAGAAAAGGTGTTATCTAATACTTTTCCTGAAG
>JBLHOX010000073.1:0-9815 GCA_047623725.1 Dokdonia sp.
ATGTCTTAGTCGGACACGACTATTATTTAATCTCAATCTTCTCTCCTAAAAAGGTAGGCTTCACACCAAATAGGATATCCAAAAACACTTTTGTTCTTGCCAGATATTCTCTTACATGTACCTTCATCCCGTATCGCCTAGAAACATCTGTCGCATTAAAACCAATAGCTTCTATATCATTTTTTCCTGCAAGATAAATAGCCCGTTCATTATGGAACTCTTGAGAGATAATCGTGATCTTTTCTTGACCAAATATTTCTTTGGCTCGTATCACTGAATCTAGTGTTCTAAAACCTGCATAATCTAGAAATATTTTATGCTCAGGAATCCCTCTCTTTATTAGCTCATTTTTGAAATCTGTTGGCTCATCATAAGAAGTAGTACTATTATCCCCACTTACTAAAACAAAGTCAATTTTACCACTTTTATACAAGGCTACGGTTGCTTCGATTCTATATTTGAAGTATAAATTGATCCGACCATTTTGTAGCGTTTTTGAAGTCCCTAACACCAGCCCAACCTTGTTTTTTTGAATAGTAGACACGTCATCATAGGTTTTGTCTTGCGCATAAGACTCTATCGCATAGTTGGAAACAACTATTAATAGTACAGGAATCGCAACTAAGAGCAGAAGAATCTTTATTTTTTTACGCATATGATTTTAAGGCTTCGTATAAAAATAAACAAATTTAAAAACAGTTTCATTAGATGGTAACTCCTTATACCAACTATAACTTAAAATACACCTAATAATTTGTTTCTATCGCACCCATATTTCAATATAAAATAAAACCGTAGTTAAAACTATGCTTTGATTTTCTATCTCACCTGAGCACGTTATAATTCAAATTCTTTAGGCTCATTTTAAATCATAATTGGTATAATTGTTTATTTTTACCGTATGATTTTTTACAAAATTCTAGCGAAACTAAACAAGGCTGTACTCCCGTCGTTTTCTAAAAGAAGCCTCGATCTAGCCAAAGCGAAAAAATGGCAGTTAGCCATTATTGGGTATCGAACTTGGGTTACAAAAAGGGCATTATAGCCCTTATACGACAACGAACGGTCGTCCATAGTCAATAGTATTCAGAAAATCTTTATACGCTTTCGCGAAAGCGGGAAAAATTAAAACTAATGGATTATTTTCTATGCCTTTTGTTTACACGTTATTTTGAAAAACCTTAGTAGATTCCTATTTTAAAACAGACATATTAAAGATAAAAAGCGATTGCTTTCACAATCGCTTTTTATCCCTAAACAAACTATAAAGAAGATCTTAATAGTCTATGGGAAAGAGAACTTTATAAAACTCTCTTATTATTTTAAATAATCAATGTCTAACCTAATGGTGGTTGTCCATTCATGATTTCTTCACTAGCATACGATTCAAACTGTTTAAAGTTTTCTTTAAATGATTTTGCTAGTTTATGTGCTGTTGCATAGTATCCTTCATCATTATTCCAAGTAGCACGAGGAGATAATACTTCTGTAGGAACGCCTGGACACGTACGCGGTTGCGCTACTCCAAAAACAGAATGTATATGGTACCCGTCTGGTGTAACCTCAGATGGTAATTCTCCGTTCATAGCCGCAGAGATCATAGCACGCGTATACTTAAGTTTCATACGTGATCCTACTCCATAAGGACCGCCTGTCCAACCTGTATTTACAAGCCATACATTCACTCCAGCATCTTGCATTTTTTTGCTTAACATCTCTGCATATTTTGTAGGATGCAAAGGCATAAAAGGAGCTCCAAAACAAGCAGAAAAAGAAGGTAGTGGTTCTGTAACCCCAGCTTCTGTACCTGCCACTTTAGCAGTATACCCACTTATAAAGTGATACGCAGCCTGACCAGGTGTTAACCTTGAGATCGGAGGCAGTACACCAAAAGCATCTGCTGTTAGGAAAAATATATTTTTAGGATTCTTTCCCAATGAAGGCACTTGAATGTTATTGATATGATCAATAGGATAACTTACACGTGTATTTTGAGTAATAGACGTATTTGCAAAATCAACATTTCCAGCGTCATCCATAATGACGTTTTCCAAAATAGCTCCTGGCTTTATTGCATTATAAATATCAGGCTCATTTTCAGCCGAAAGATTGATCACTTTTGCATAACAACCACCTTCAAAATTGAAGATCGTGTTTTCTGCAGTCCATCCATGCTCATCATCTCCTATCAATTTACGGTTAGGATCTGCAGAGAGTGTTGTTTTTCCAGTTCCAGAAAGACCAAAAAAGATAGCTGTTTCCCCATCGTCTCCTACATTAGCAGAACAGTGCATTGGTAACGTATTTTTTTCTACGGGAAGAATAAAGTTTAAAGCAGAAAAAATACCTTTTTTAATTTCCCCAGTATATCCTGTTCCTCCAATAATAATCGTTTTTTCTGTAAAACTTAATATCGCAAAATTACTTTGGCGCGTACCATCTACTTCAGGATCTGCAAGAAATCCGGGAGCATTCAGAATCGTCCATTCTGGATCAAAATTTTCAAGCTCTTTATCTGTAGGTCTTAAAAACATATTGTATGCAAACATATTAGACCAAGGGTACTCGTTAATAACGCGTATATTAAGTCTATAATCATCATCTGCACAGGCATAACTATCTCTTACGTACAATTCTTTTTCAGAAAGATAGTCTGCAACTTTTGTTTTTAATTTCGCGAAAGCGTCAGCCTCAAAAGGGATATTAATAGATCCCCACCATACCAGATCTTCGGTTTTAGCATCTTTTACAATGAATCGATCTAACGGAGATCGCCCTGTAAATTTCCCTGTGTTAACCGCAAGCGCTCCGCTAGAAGCTGTTTTGCCCATGTCATTCTTTACAGAAATGTCATGTAATTCTTGAGGTTCTAATTGGTAATGAGCAATTGCATTATGAATTCCATAAGAATTTAACGCAATCGTTTTCGTAACTGAAGTGTTAGAAGCCATAAAAATGGATTTGTTGTGTTGTTTTTAAAGCGCAAAGGTAAAAAATACCTTAGAGTTAGCCCTATATTTCTGTTATTTCTATCTCTCCATTTGAAAGAATTTAACAATAAGAAGTCCCCATGCTATAATTAAGAGTGTTCCGCCTATAGGTGTAATCATTCCAATCGTTGTAAAATCAAAGTTGGTAAGCACGTTTGTAGCAAGTCCATAGATAGATCCTGAAAACAATATAATCCCTACGAGAATAAGAATGTGAAGTGCTTTTTTTGTTTTTTCGCTTAAAGCGAAAGAAGCCACTAACAGCATCAATAATGCGTGATACATTTGATACTTTACGCCTGTTTCAAAAGTAGCTAGCGCATCGGCATCTAAAAACTTTTCAAGTCCGTGAGCTCCAAAGGCGCCAATAATTACTCCTAAAAATCCTAAAACACTCCCTGTTATTAAAAGTCGTTTGTTCATAAAATTACTTGTTATATGATTAAGCAAATAACTACATTCGTACTCCACAAATTTACGACCAAATATGTCTACAAGAACAATCTTAATTATAGGAGCTGGAAAATCTGCTTCTCAATTGGTAAATTATTTACTCGATAAAGCCACCACAGAAAACTTAGAAGTTATTGTAGGCGATATTTCTCTAGAAAATGCACAAAAACTTGTAGGTAATCATCCCAAAGGGAAAGCAATGATGCTTGACGTTTTTAATAAAGAACAACGCGCCGAAGCGATAAAAAATGCAACCATTGTCATTTCTATGCTTCCTGCTCGTTTTCATATAGAAGTTGCTCGTGATTGTGTTACGTATAACAAATCTATGGTGACCGCTTCTTATATTTCTAAAGAAATGGAAGCGCTTGATGAAGCCGTCAAAGAAAAAGGGCTTGTTTTTATGAATGAAATAGGTCTCGATCCAGGTATAGACCACATGAGTGCGATGCAAGTCATAGACCGTATACGAGATAATGGAGGTAAACTCGTTCTTTTTGAAAGTTTTACAGGAGGTCTTGTCGCACCAGAAAGCGATACCAATCTATGGAATTACAAATTCACTTGGAATCCTCGTAATGTAGTTCTTGCAGGACAAGGCGGTGCTGCCGAGTTTATTCAGGAAGGTGCTTATAAATACATCCCTTACCAACGTCTTTTCAGACGTACAGAGTTTCTAGAAATAGAAGGATATGGGCGTTTTGAAGGATATGCAAATAGAAATTCATTAAAATACAGATCTATATATGGTCTAGACGATATAGACACTTTATATCGCGGTACAATACGTCGTGTAGGTTTTTCTAAGGCATGGCACATTTTTGTCATGATGGGTATGACAGATGATAGTTATACACTTCAAGAAACAGAGAATATGAGTTATAGAGGTTTCTTAAATTTATTTCTCCCGTATTCTCCAACAGATTCTATTGAGTTAAAATTACGTCACTACCTTAAAATAGATCAAGACGATCTTCTTTGGGATAAACTTATTGAACTAGATATTTTTAATCCTAACAAAAAACTAGGGCTTAAAAATGCAACGCCTGCAAAATGCCTGCAACGCATCCTAGAAGATAAGTGGACACTTGAGCCGGAGGACAAAGACATGATTGTAATGTATCACAAATTTGGGTATGAACTTAATGGCGAACAGAAACAAATAGATGCCACTATGGTAAACATAGGAAATGATCAAGTTGAAACCGCTATGGCAAGAACTGTAGGACTTCCTGTTGCAATGGCTACATTACGTATTCTAAATGGAGATATCACCACACCTGGCGTACAACTTCCTATCAGAAAAGAGGTATACACACCTATCCTTAAAGAGCTAGAAGAATATGGTATTACATTTAAAGAATATGAAGTCCCATTTTTAGGGTATAATCCTAATAATGTAGGGGGATAAACCTCTCGGAGACTTCCCAAAACATGGCTTTACGTTTTAACCCAGATTATGTATTAGAAAATCTATTCCGTCTTGAAGCAGCTGCAAAATATATCGTTGCGCTAGATACCCAGTCAAGCTGAGTACAGGTTTTGAGTTTAACCATAGTGATGCTATGCTAAAACTCAGAAAACGCCATATTTTATTGCTGTTTCAAACCTCATCACGAAGTTCTAATACATAAAGCGGGTTTAAAAAAGTTTTAGTACTTTGACGTGCTCAAATTGCTTTTATATGAAGAGATTATTATTCTTTTTTATTCTTATCGTTCAGCAAGGTTTTAGTCAGATCGAATTTAGAAATGACGAGTCATCACTTTTTGATCAACAAACAGTGTATGGCACCAGTGTATTAGGGCCTAGTATTTCTTTTTTTGATTTTGACAAGGATGGATGGGATGATATTACCGTACCTGCATCGGCTACCCGTGATTTTCGGTTTTTTAAAAATGCAGAAGGTACTTTTCAAGAAATAAATCTAGGGATTTCAAGTGACAATATTCAAGCAAGACACGCTATTTGGGTTGATTTTGATAATGACGGGGATAACGACTTTTTTGCCACGAGTGATCTAGGTCATCTTTGGTTATACAGAAATGATGGAGGTAACACATTTACAGATATTACAGCTACATCAGGATTACCTGACGTAGCTATTCCTTATTGGGGTTCTTCCTGGGGAGACTATAATAATGATGGGTTTTTAGATATTTTTATTAGCATACGTGATGCAGATCAAATACAAGGGAATTTACTTTTTCAAGGGAATGGAGACGGTACTTTTATAGATACCACGCTTGATGCGGGAATAGACACAGCAGGTTATATTACTTTTTGTTCTTCCTTTTTTGATTATGATAATGATGGAGATCAAGACATCTACACCGCAAATGATAAGTGTACAACCCCAAACACGCTTTATAGAAATAATGGAGATGGCACCTTTACAGATGTAAGTATAGAGAGTGGCACAAATCTATATATGAGTGCAATGTCTACTACCGTTGATGATTTTAATAACGATGGCTGGTTAGATCTTTATGTAACCAATTTTTATCCACCATTTGAAGAAGATGTTACGGTAGGTAACGCTTATTTGATAAACAATGGTGATGGTACTTTTACGAATGTCGCCCTGGAAAACGGAACTCGATTTGACAGCATTGGCTGGGGAACAGTATGTTTAGATGTAACGAACAATACGGATAAAGATTTATACGTAAGCGGAAGCGTAAATGGAGAAGATGGAAGGTTATCTTCTGCACTCTACCTTAATGACGGCATGGGTAATTATACCGTAACCACAGATACGGGTATTGAAGATGATGATTTTATCAGTTACTCAAACGCCATCGGAGATATTCAAAATGATGGGCTACAAGATATTGTCGTGATTAATGCCAGCAACGCTCCTATTTCTTTATGGAATAACGCTACGGTAACAGACAATAACTGGATTAAAATAAAACTGGAAGGAACCACCAGCAACCGAATGGGAATAGGTTCCAGAATAAAAGTAGGTATCGGAGAAGACATCTATTATGGATATACACTTTGTGGCGAAGGGTATATGAATCAAAACAGTAGTGCAGAGTTTTTTGGACTAGGTCAAGCTACGGCTGTTGATTATATTGAAGTCGCTTGGTTAAGCGGTATGGTTGATCGTATAGAAGATATAGACCCTAATCAAACCATTACCATTTTAGAAGGATCTAGCCCGCTAACCACTGAAGAGTTTACTACAAATGAGATGACGGTCTATCCTAATCCTGCAACAAATACCATTCACTTTACGTATTTAGGAAATCAGCAGACACTAGATGCTACTATTATTGACATACACGGTAAAATACTTAAAACGCAACGTATTATCAACACGAATCAGGAGCATAGTATGGATCTTTCTAATCTTGCAGCAGGCATCTATTTCTTATCTATGAATGATACTAACAAGACGATTGTTAAAAAAATTGTGGTCCTATAATAATCACATATTTGTCTACAGAATTGTCTTAATTATATCTCATATTTAGTAGCTTGCATTCTATATATGACGACAGAAAAAGACACCCTACATACGCTTCTTAAAACCCATTTTGGGTATGATCACTTTCGTGAAAACCAACTCGATATTATTCAAGATATCATTTCAGGAAAGGATACCTTAGTTATCATGCCTACTGGAGGCGGAAAATCCATGTGTTTCCAACTTCCTGCACTTGCATTACCCGGTACTGCCCTCGTCATATCACCGCTTATTGCACTTATGAAAGATCAGGTAGATGCCCTAAAAGCAAATGGTATTAAAGCTGCCTATTATAATAGCACACAATCTCAAGAAGAAATACAAAAAGTAATTCAAGATTTGCAGAAAGACCAACTGGATCTTATTTATGTAGCTCCAGAAAGCTTGTCGTTATTGGACTCTGTATTACAACAATCACATATAAGCTTAATCGCTATAGATGAAGCACATTGTATCTCATCTTGGGGACACGATTTTAGACCTGCCTATACACAATTAGGATATCTTAAAAACCGATATCCTACCACACCTTTAGTAGCACTTACAGCAACAGCAGATACGTCTACGCAAGATGACATTGCAGAACAACTCTCTATCCCAAACGCAAAACGGTATGTCGCTTCTTTTGATAGACCTAACCTATTTCTAGATGTACGGCCTGGTCAAAACAGAATAAAGCAAATTCTCTCTTTTTTAGATAGTCGCCCTTTTGAAAGTGGTATTATTTATTGCTTAAGCCGAAAAAGCACAGAGCAACTTGCACAAAAATTACGAAATGCAAATCACCCTGCAACCGCATATCATGCAGGAATCAATGCACAAGAGAGAGCACAAATACAAGAAGATTTTATAAACGACAAAACGCCCATCATCGTTGCGACGATAGCCTTTGGAATGGGTATTGACAAGAGTAATGTACGCTGGGTAATCCATTATAATATGCCTAAAAACATAGAAGGCTATTATCAAGAGATCGGTCGTGCAGGTCGTGATGGAGTTCCCTCACACACACTTCTTTTTTACAGTTATGCAGATACAATACAACTACGTAAGTTTATAGAAAACAGCGCAAATATCGAGTACCAAACAGCAAAGCTAGATCGCATGCAACAATATGCAGAAGCTTTAAGTTGTCGCCGTAAAGTATTGCTGAACTACTTTGGAGAATTTCTCTTAGAAGACTGCGGGAACTGTGACATCTGTAAAAACACGCCTGAGTATTTTGATGGTACACTCACCGCACAAAAAGTACTTTCTGGTATTGCCCGATTAAAAGAGCAAGAAGCATTAGGAATGGTCATAGATGTACTTCGAGGTTCTCAAAATGCGGCGGTATATGACAAAGGATACCAACATATCAAAACCTTTGGTGCTGCCAAAGATATTTCTTGGAAAGATTTACAACAATATATCATTCAAATGATCAATCAGGGGTTGTTGGAAATACGCTTTCGCGAAAGCGGACGCCTTCTCCTCACCACACTAGCTAAAGAGGTGCTTTTTAACGGACAAAAAGTACAACTAGCAAACCTCATCCAACCGATTGTTGAAATTGCTAAAGAGCGCAAACCTAAAAAACCAAAAGGAACCCTCTTTGAAAAACTGCGCGAATTACGTAATGAATTAGCACGTGATGGAAACGTACCTGCTTATATTATTTTTAGTGACGCGAGTCTTAAAGACATGGAAGATCAGGAGCCTACTACAGAAGCTGAGTTTCTTACGATAAGTGGAGTAGGACAAGCAAAATTAGAAAAATATGCTTCAGATTTTCTTAAAGTAATCAAAGCTCATACAGCAAAACCTAAAAAACCAAAAGGAGGCAAAACATACGAGGAGACCCGTAAATACATTGAAGAAGGACTCTCTATAGAAGAAATTGCAGAAGCACGAAACCTCACGTTAGGCTCTATATACAATCACGTGTTAAAATTACACGAAGAAGGTATGGAGATAGATTTCTACCAATTTATCACAACACACGAAGTCGAACAAATCAAAGATGCTCAAAAAGAAGTAGAAGATACTAACAGTTTAAAAGCATTTTTTACCTACTTTGAAGAACAAATACCGTATTGGAAAATTAAAATAGGGTTATACCTTTTACAAGAAAAGTAATCCTTACCCTACATTTTGGTGTTCCAAAAAATAACAAATCAAAATAATATACAACAAATGTCGCCTAGAGTAACTTCTGTTTTTTTAAAACTATAGTCGAAAGCCACATTTAATTATTTTTGGGTAACCTTATTTTAAATTATTGAAAACACTAACGAAATATTGGTTCTTAGAAGAGTTTAATCTTTTTAGAAAACTAGGTCTCGTCACGATGATGTCTATATGTGAAATTTTAGAGATGGAAAATATAGACAAAGGATCGACCATCAACCTTCAGAATGTAGACAAGAAGCGCATCTTTTTTCTTAAAAAGGGAACTGTAAAAATTGTCGACAAGAATACACACACGATAAAGTATGTTGCAAAGCGAGGAAACATTTTTGGAGAGCTTTCATTATATGATGATGACATGGCTTCAGAAGAGGTGGCTTATGCACTAGAAGATTGTATTATCTGTTATATAGAAGCAGATAAAATGGAAGAACTTATGCAAAAACATACCTCTCTTAAAAATGGGGTTCTGAAAATATATGGCACACGTATCAAACGACTAGAACGGAAATTACATGATCTCCTTTATAAGGATAGTGGTGTGCGTATTAAAGAATTTATTGAAGATTATGTAACCCAGTTTGGAGAACCAAATGCGCAAGGAAATCTAGTCGCCAAAAACTTACTAACGCATAAAGATATTGCTGGACTGACCAATACGTCTAGACAAACCGTAAGCAATACATTAAGCACTATGCGTAAAGATGGGCATATCAAATATGATACAA
>JBLHOX010000074.1:0-9812 GCA_047623725.1 Dokdonia sp.
GATCAAGCACAAACGGGGTGTAATACAAATTGCCAAACACATAAATGTTAGACTAGTCTATGACAATTAATACACCCTATTTAAATCCAATTAATCTTAATGTAAAATAAAGGATCTTGATTCTATACGTATAACTACTATTAGTTAAGTAAGCACTATATATGTTTTTATAAAATGAAATAGCCAGCATATTATATACAATGTGTTTCAAGAATACGCTTTTGCGAAAACGAACCATACAAGTATTCTATTCTTAATAAATAATACTGTTAATCAGGTATTTACTAAGTGTTAAGGTCCTTTTGTTATTACATAAGCAACATTTTAATAATTAAATAACAAATCAAAATGGAAAAATCTAAATCAAAATGTAAGTGTGCCCAAACAGGAGGCTTTTGTGGACGTAAATTAAGTCTTATTAAACAAGGAAAACTAACCCTAGAAGCTGCTTCTAAAGAAATACTATGCCCTTTAAAAAGTGCATTGGTATATGCATCGTAAACACATATACAAAAACTTTCTTTATAAGAAGTTTGCGTAAATCTTGTAAAAGTATTTTACCAATGTCAAATACGATTAAGATGAATACTTAAGAAGGTATACGTTAAGTATAATTATTTCAAAACGCCTAGATACTACCTTATGATGTCTACATGTTTTTTAAAATCTTCACCTATACTGATCTTCCTTTTGTAAAATAATAATATTGTAAAACCATAACACTATGAATATTGATTTAGAATATGCGCCAGATATTATAGTAAGAAATGTAACTTCAGAAGTTTTAGAGATTAAACGAGATCATATTAATATACTAGGAACCCATTTTTTAGTATTAATAGATGATGAAGGCAATTTTAAAAGGGTTAATAACATACGATTAGATAAAACCAGTTCTTTTAAATTTACTCAATTACTCTGGAATTTTGCTTTTGTTCATGTCGCAGTACAGAAGTCTAAAGGCCAATTTGGTCATACAGATGCTAGCGTCAAAATTAAAAATATACTCAAGAAAATTCTTAATAAACTTAAGATGAGTAATTGTATTTATGATATAACAACATTAATTAAGTATATGGAAATAGAAGGCGCTTATATTAAAAACCTACTATAACATACAATACCTATCAAATATAATTATAATACCGCTTACCCATACCTATAATACACACACACTGATAGCATAGCTATCCAACCTCAAGAACATAGATTAACCGGCAGTTTATACTTTATACTAGCCAGTTTTATCAGTATTCAATACTTATTTCGATACGTATTGAAATAAGCATTACACAATTTTGAAAAACTTTAACACAAAACAATACAATAGAAATCTAATTTTTATTGTGTGGTTTTCTTATACGTATTTATCATGATCACAAAAAATTCAGCATATAACGTGGCCTTTAGTGATTTTAAATCTATACCTCAGATAGATCTGAGGGAAGATGAATATTATTTACTTCAATATTCAACAGAAACCGACATAGACCATAGTATTTTAAAGTACTACTTAGAATTTTTACCTCAAAAATTCAAAGACGAAGTCCTTAAATATAGAAAGTGGGATGACCGCTATAACTGCCTCTTTGGGAAACTTATGGTTTACATGGGGTCTTATCTATTTGGATATAATGCTTTCATGTTTGAAAAGATTCTTAAAGATAATTACGGAAAACCATATATGGCAGAAAGTAATTTTAACTTTAATATTTCTCATAGCGGTAATACCGTTGTATGCGTATTCAGTAAACAAGAAATAGGCGTAGATATTGAAGAAATTAACGATATCGAGTTTGGCCTATTTAAAGATGTATTTACTCACGATGAGTTAAAAGACATTGAAGCCCAAGGTTTAGATACCTTTTATGAATATTGGACTAAAAAAGAATCTGTAATTAAAGCAGTAGGTAAAGGCATGTCTATTCCACTTACAGAAATAGAAATCCGTCAAGAATCTACAACCTATGAAGATGACACTTGGTACACAAAAAGCTTTAAAATGGACAATAAATATTGCTCAATTACATCAAAAAGTAAGTTGAAAAGAGCACAAGAAATGCATGTGGTGTTTTAATATACATACGTGTAAATAGTTCTATGCCTAAGAGCGTACACATTACTATCAAATAGTAATGTGTACGCGTTATTTATCTATTAATAAATATGTGTTCGCTTTCGCGAAAGCATAAAAATCATTCCTTCAAATATATAAGGAGTGTAACATTAGGAATTCAAAGAACTTTCGGATGCTAGTGAAAAAAGGTATAACACTTTGTTATAGGATTAGAACCAAATACACAATTTCATACGATTAATTTATATGAGAAATGACGTTGCTATTTAAGTATAACATATTGATATTAATTAAGTTATATTTTATTGCTAATGTGAATTTATAAACAGAAGTCTAAAGTAATTATAGACCTAAAACGTTAACTACAATGTTAAATTATAAATAGTATTACCATGAAAAAAAAGAATCTAAAAAAACTAAAATTAGAAAAAACTAAAGTATCTAAGCTAGAACAAGAAAAAGTAAAAGGAGGTAGATTAGGTTGTTCGATAATATTAGATGAGGATGACTTAAGAACGATATATCCTCCCGGTTGTTGGTAGTAAACTCGAGTTTTATCTCGGGCCAACTTTATTAAAAACTCACATCTACAAATTCATTAGAATTTGTAGATGTGAGTTTTTTTTTGGTTAAAATCCAAATAGAATTATAAATGTTTCTTCATATGCTTTCGCGAAAGCATATGAAGAAACATTTCAAAAGGTTATGATAAGCATCTCTTTTTTTGCCAATATGTTGTGACATAAGCTTTAAAATATTTTTGTGTCATTTATAAAAAAACCCTGAATTACTTTAACTCTTTTAAAAGACGCTTGGCTTCCTGATGTTTAAAATAGGTAGGGTTTGCAGCTATAATCTCTAAAATCTTTATGCAATTCTCTTTTTGTTCTTGTTTTAAAAATACCAATGCTTTGTACCAATACCCTTTATGAAAATCTATAGTATTACTTTGGATCAAAGCATCAAAAGTCGTTATTGCTTTGTCATAAGAAGTCACCTCCATATACGCCACTCCTTGGTATAAATGTATTTGAGAGATTGCATTATTTGGAGTTTCAAGTAAGACCTCAGTACGTTCTATAACATCTTGATAATCTTTAGCCTTAAAACTACGTTCTAATTGTATAACAGTATCCTCGTTTGCTCCTTTTACAGTGAGTGAAGGTAAATCATCCCAATTGTTGTATTGATTATATAAAGATGGTAGATCGTTATTTTTAGGATATAATAGAAAAATAGCAATTAATAAGACAGCTGCAGCAGAGGTAATAAATGGTCTTAACCAATGTCTTTTTATCTTAGGAAGATCTTCTTTTTGTTCTTCCCTCCATGTTTTTAATTGATTAGAAAACACCTTAGTTTCTTTAGATTGAAATTGCGCAACCTCCTTTTTCAATACAGAAAGATCTCCCTTAAAATGTATCCATTCTTCTTCATTGTTTATAAGATCTAAATCTTTATAAATCCCTACCCACTCCCTAAGGGAAGATGAGGTTTTTAGACGTTCTTCAAAAGCAAGTAGCTCTTCGTTTGTCAAGTCATTATTAAAATAACGCTCTATATTTTTATATTCTAGTTCGTCTTTCTCCATAATCAATGTTTGAGGCGTCTGTATCTTTTATCTTTTTTAACGAGCTGTATCAATCTAGATTTGCATTTAAAAACACGTTGTCTTGCAACTCCTTCAGATGCATACCCTAATGCAATCATAATATCACGATAGGCTACCTTATTAAATACCCTATTTAATAAATTCTTACAATTATTAGATAGTTCATTAAATTTTTCCTTGTATAAATCCCACTGGTTTTGCTCTATAGAAAAGGTAGCAAGATCTACACTTTCATCTACAAGAGTATCCAAGGGGTGATTTGTTACCCAGTTTTTTGAAGATTCTCTTCTCCAGAGATTTTTACAAATAGTAAAAAGATAATTTTCAAAAGATTGTACCTGTAATTCCTCATTTTTTAATTTCACATAAAGCAACGTTAATGCATTTTGAAAAATATCTTCTGCGATTACTTTAGATCCATTACGGCTTACTATGTAGCGTTGTATTTTAGGAAAAGATTCGGCATATATTTTTTTGAAGGCACTTGGATTTCCATTTAAGAAACCTTGAATAAACGGGTCATTTGTTTTTTCCATATAATAAAGCCCCTGTTGTGGATCGATTAAATTTACTTAAAAAAAAACAGGCACCAAAATTTATAAAAATTGATGTATATAACATATCATATAAATAGCCAAGTTGTTTTTGCTTCGAGATTATATAATTTTTTTATAAGATAGGGTAACACTTTTTTGAATTATGCTCTTTAAATTGAATCGATTCGTAAAGGCGGAACCCAAAAAGCCTAAAAAGAGTAGGGTGAAAATAACAACAATGCATTATGAAAAAATAATTGTTAGATAGTATAATACGAAGTCCGAGCTTGTCTCGGGTTTAAATTAAAAATCCTAAACCTAATTATTAAAACGAAAATCATGAAAAAAACATTCATACTAATGGCGGTAATGACCTTAATCGTTAGTTGTCAAGTTGAAGAAATAAATGAAGAATCTATTTCCAGTGCTAATGTGTCTTTAGAAAATAATAGAAAAGGAATGTCAGGAGGAGGATATTCTAATAATGAGATAATCGTTCAGTATGATACATTACTATCTGAAGCGCAAAAACAAGCAATGAGAACCCTTAATAAAGTAACCTCTTATAAAAAATGTGAGTGTGCAGACCCAACACTTGAATTATGGGAATTTGAAGTAGATGAAAATGGATTCCTTCCTGGAGGTCTAAATATAGAAGAAGTTTTATTAGGAAATAAAGATAATTCCGGATTAGAAGGAATGGAATTTAATAATTTTATAGAGCACACGGGTGAAAAGCTAGGTGTTTCATTTGGGGCTGCAGATGTTTCGGTAGGGTTAAGTAAACAAGTAGCTAACAATAGTGACTTAACCATCGCAATTATAGACACGGGGGTTGATTATAATTATTTTGGATTTACAGAACCTTTCTTATTTAATACAACGGAGAGTGGTACTAGTTGTAACGATAATGGATATGAAGATTATATTGGATGGGATTTTGTAAATCAAGATAATGACCCTTATGATGACTCTGGGCATGGGACACGCATTTCCAAACTTATTTTTGACAAATTGGTAGATGAAAATATAAACTTCCAAATTTTACCCATTAAAGTCTTTGATGCGTCTGGGAAAGGTAAATACTTTGATATTCTATGTGGATTTAAGTATGCAACAAATAATCCAGAAGTAGATGTGATTAATATGAGTTTTGGATGGTATAATAATTCAAATACAGAAATATTAAATAGATTTATGGAAGAGTCTCAAGAGAAAGTATTACTGACTACATCTGCAGGAAACTTAAGTCAAAATAATGATGAGATACCACATTATCCATCTTCATATTCATTAAGTAATATATTAGCAGTAGCCTCTTTGAGTAATAATCTATCAGGAATAGAACTTGCTTACTTCTCTAATTTTGGGACTAATTCTGTAGATATAGCAACAAGAGGACAAGATATTCCTTTTCAGATAGCTCCAGGTGAATACTTGCTAGTAAACGGGACTTCATATTCTAGTGCATATACCGCTGCTTATGCAGGCACATTGTTTCAAGCTGATAATACACCTCAAAAATGGATGAATGATATTATAGAAAGTGCTACCTATAGTAGTGATTTATCTATGTTAAAACATCAATCATATATCGATTAGTTAAAATATAGTATAGTTTGAGTATTTAGGTTTAGGTATAGCTATTTATTTCAAACTCAGGGGAGGGGGTCTTTGGATTCCTTCCCTTATATACTATCTTTAGCATAATAATCCTAATTCATGTCACAACTTAAAAACATACTTATAATAGGGGTATCTCTTTTTGTGTTTACGCTCTATGGACAGGAAAAGAAATTAGAATACTATGATTCTATATTGTCTCTGCCTATAGAAAATAGTCAAAAGGGTAAATTGATAGAACAATTTCTGGAAAATAAGCCTGATATTGATCCTTTAGAGCTAGCATCCTATTATTATGAGTTCTCTAAATGGAATTGGTCTAGGCTTAAAGACCAAAATCAGGGTAAGTTTTATGCTAAGAAAGAATATGACTTACGTAAGCAAATAGGTCAAGAAAAAAACCTTAAAGAGATAAAGAGAAACCTTTATAACTTAGGGTATATGCATCACTACTCTAAGTATCCCGATTATGATAATGCACTAGCATACTTTGATACATTAATAACACTGACATCACAAAACGAATCCAGGCTTGGGAATGTATATCGAGAACGTGGAGATATTTATGATGAACTTGGAGACTTTCAGAGAGCCCTAGAAAACTATTCCTTTTCTGAAAATATATGTAAAGAAATACATCGACCAGACCTTCAACTAAAAGCACTTATTAATATTTCTGGTACGTATGTCAATATAAATGATAGTACGTATGTAGATGATTTTGAGAAGAATTTATTAAAGATAAAACAAGTAGATTCTAATTTGTTTTCAAAAAAACAAAAAGGGATGCTATTAGCCAATTTAGGAACCATACGTCACTTTCAAAACAAAAATAAAATGGCGCTTCAGCGTACAGAAGAAGCTATTATATTATTTAAAGAGGCAAATGATACAGAATATATCTTTAATTCATACAACCTTCTAGGGGTTATTTATAGAGACAAACATGAATATGTGAAAGCTGAGAAGGCTTTTATAGAGGCAAAACAGTATACAAACAGTGACCCATTACAAAGGAGCGTTATAGCTAATAATCTTGCCGACTTGTATAAACAACAAGGAGGTTTTAAAAAAGCGCTATACCATTACTATGAAGCGTTACAAATTATAGAAGGGGTAGCACCAAATGTACACCCGGATGTTTATCTCACTCAAGAAAATCTAGCTATTTCACCTCATAAAATACGCATATTTGGGTACTTAAATGATTTGTCTAATGCGTTAGTAGCCTACTATATAAAGACAAGAGAGCAAGAAAATTTGCTAAAAGCAAAAGACATCATCGCACTTGCAGATGCATTGGTCGATGATCTTTTTTTAGAAAGCAGAGAAGAATTATCGAAGCTTTTCTGGAGAGAAAAATCTTCAAATCTATATCTAAATGGAGTCTATATTGCTCATGAATTAAACATGCCAGATTTGGCATTGTATTACATAGAGAAGAATAAAGGACTATTGTTATTAGAAAATATCACAAATGTATCTGCAAGACAAAAAGCAAATATCCCTTCCACGGTTATAGATAGAGAATATCGTTTGTTAAGTGCAATCAAAGAAATAGAAACGACTCTTATAAGTGAACCATTAAAAAGAACAGGAAAGATTGATAGCCTTAAAAATAAAGTGTTTTCACTTAAAAGAAACTATGTAGCATTAATAGATTCTTTAGAGCAAAAATTTCCTGCATATTTCTCTTATAAACAAGGGTTGTCTATACCTTCAATTTCTGAAATCAGGCAAAATTTAGAAACAGATGAAGTCATTGTTTCCTATGCGGTTGGAGATAGTCTTTCTTACGCCTTATTAGTAACCAAAGACACTATTAAACTTCAAAAAATAACGATTCCTACACCAGAATTAACACATAGAATAACGGCTTTTAGGAAACAATTAGAGAAGCCTTTTTATGAGCAATCAGATATTGTAGCATATCAAAACAATGCCAAAAATCTATATGAGATCTTATTTCCATTTGAAAATAAGGATGAAGTGCTTTTTGATAAAAGAATTTTTATCATTCCAGATGGAAGCCTCCACTCTTTACCATTTGAAGCACTATCTGTCTCAAAAGAAGTATCATTACCAGAGTCTTATTTTATAACTAAGAGCGAGATATCGTATAAGTACTCCCTCTCTGTTGAGAGTCAGTTACAATTACTTAGACCTCCTAGGCAAAGAACAATAGTAGGCGTTTTGCCATCTGTATTTAAAGATAATTATCAAGAATCATTGACGCAAAGCACTAATGAATTAACACAAATGACTCCTTTTTTAGAAGATGGGTTATTAACACAAAAAGCAGCAAATAAGAAAGCATTTATTAAAGCATTTGAAGACAACTCAATTATACACATATCTACCCATGGCGGCGTGAGTGCAGAAGGACCTTGGCTAGCTCTTTATGACGAACGTTTGTTTCTTAGTGAGCTATATTTCTTAAAAAATCAAAAGGATCTTGTGGTATTAAACGCATGCAAAACCTTGTCTGGAGAATTTCAAAAAGGAGAAGGGGTTTTTAATCTTATGAGAGGATTTACAAATGCAGGTGCAAAGAGCGTTATAGGTTCTTTATGGGATATAAATGAAAAATCGAGCCTAGAAATTACAACTCAGTTTTATAGTAATCTCAAACAAGGAAATCGTAAATCAGAAGCATTGCAAAAAGCAAAACTTTCGTATTTAAAAACGCATGCAAATACCAGTGAAGCGAGCCCTTATTATTGGAGTGCTATTACATTAGTAGGGAGTGATGAGCCTCTCTATACGTCATTTTCGTATGATAGAATACTACTTTTTTTAGTGATTGCTATTCTGCTATTTATAGGTGTGCGTATGCTTGTGCTAAAGTCTAAAAGGTAGTTTTTCTAGCGTTCATATCTTTTTGAGTACGCTTTCGCGAAAGCGTGTAAAACCATATTTTAACCCGGATTATGCACTAGAACTTCGTGATGAGGTTTGAAAGTGCCATAAAATAAGATGTTTTATCAATTTCAGTATAGCACCGCTATGGTTAGATTAAAGAATAGAGTAAAGCGTATTATTTTGCAGTAGTTTCAGACCGTAATAGATTTTCTAGTGCATAATCCGGGTTAAAACAATATTCTGAAAATACATAGTAATACCCACTAATAAATGGCGCATTATTGCTACTTTGTATGAGTAAATCTTGCATATAAAATTTAGTGTGAGATCAATTATAACAAATCCATATTTTGAGTTAGATCATGCGGGTGCACATTTGAAGAATAAGAAGTGGATATAACATGATAAAAAATGAAAAAGCTATTTGTATACGTCGTTATTCTGACCAGTATCATTATTTTAAATTCATGTAATTCTCATTTAAATGGTCATTATGCTGAAATAAAAGAAGCAGAAGTTTATCCAGATATTCAATCTGTTATGAGCTACCTCCAAGAGCAAGATTATAGCAATCCAAATAATCCTAAGTGGTACTTATTTCCAGGGACAGATGTCTCTCCAGCAACAGATACATTAAAAAGATTAGGATTGGCGGTTCATGGTCGTTGGGTGCGTACCTATGTAAATGAGATTGCCCATGAATTTTTAAAACTGGCGGTAGATTCTACCATTACACAACCTTTAGATTTTCCTCCAGGCTCTTTTATTGTAAAGCAAAATTATCATGCAAAAATTGATTCTACACATTCTGAAAATCCATTTTTAAAAGCGCCTGGTGCTATTACATTACTCTATAAACCGTATCCTAAATATAACTATTGTGCCACAGCATCTTTAGATAGTTATAATGGAGTAGACTGTTATGGAGGAGATTGGTTTTATGGATTCTTTTATGAGAAAGATATCAAGGCAGCTAATATTAGTACTGGCTCACAGGGAATTCAGAATCATGTAAATTCCTTTTGTGTAAACTGTCATGCACCTGCATTTAATACAGATTATGTAAGAACATTAGATAATATTAGAAATCCTTTTTCAGAAC
>JBLHOX010000075.1:0-9794 GCA_047623725.1 Dokdonia sp.
CAGAGATTTCTAAATGCTATTTTGATGTAATTCCTGATCATTGGTCTTGATTTTGATTGACTGATGTTTCTTTTTACGCTTTCGCGAAAGCGTACTTATACTTATTTTACTCGGTTCTCAAACTCTTCACTGGGTTTGAAATTGCAGCTTTAACAGCTTGAAAACTCACCGTGATTATAGTGATAACAATCGCACCTAGTCCCGCAACCAAAAAGGTTCCCACCGAAATGTCTATGTGATACGAGAATTTTTCAACCCAACCGCTCATAAAATAATAGGCGAGTGGTGTTGCGATGAGTAATGCAATGACGACTAGAATGATAAAATCTTTAGAAAGCAGCATCCACAAATTGGTAACCGTTGCACCCAACACTTTCCGAACACCTATTTCCTTAGTGCGTTGCTCTGCCACAAAAGAAGCTAGACCAAATAATCCTAAACAACTTATGAGAATTGCCAGTAATGTAAAGATGCTAGAAAGGCTAGCAATGCGTTCTTCGGCAGCAAACATTTGTGCGTATTCCTCATCTGCAAAATCATAGGTAAAAGGAAGGTTAGGAAAATTTGTTTTATATATTTTTTGAATCGAGGCTAGACTTTCGCTTGTTGTTTGATTAGGGTTGAGTCTTAAATAATAAAATCCACCAGAACCGTGGCCAAACATATACATTTGTGGAGACACAGGCTCGTATGCAGACTCGTTAATGACATCTTCCACCACACCTACAATCTGCATAGGTACATCGCGAGGTCCAGGCTCACTTGCTCGTATATACTTCCCTATCGGATTTTGAATACCCATATAGGCAACTGCTGTTTTGTTGAGAATGACTCCAGTTGAATCTGTGGCAAACTCCCGAGAGAAAGAGCGCCCTTCAATAACGTTCATATCAAGGGCATCAATATAATCATAAGAAACGCCCATTTGTGCAAAGCTTTCGTCAAAACCTACGGCTTTTCCTTCCCATTCATATCCAGAGGAATAATTCCAAATACTTGTAGAAGGACTGCTTCCCCAAGCCATTTCGGTAACAGCGCCTGAATTTAAAAACTGATTACGCATGAGTTCATATTTATTTTCAAACTCTTGGCTGGCCGTAGGGATTTGAACCAATTGCGAGTTGTCAAAACCTACAGGTCTACTTTTACTGTAATCTATTTGATTTTTTACAATCAACGTTCCGATGATAAGGGCAATGGATACTGTAAATTGAGTAACGACGAGTACTTTTCGCGGAAGCGAAGCATTTCTCCCCGCCTTAAAAGTTCCTTTAAGGACTTTAATGGGTTTAAAGGATGATAAATATAAGGCTGGGTAACTTCCCGAAACTAAGGCTATGACTGCAATGAATATCAGAGAAGCTATCCAAAACGTGAGGTTTGACCAAGGGAAAATAACTTCTTTGTTTGCAAGTGTATTAAAACCATTTAAGAATAGTAAAACAAGTCCAATGGCAATGATAAAGGCGCATACTACAACTAGAAATGACTCACTCAAAAATTGATTGATTAGCTGTCTTCTAGTAGAACCGATAGATTTTCTAATGCCTACTTCAAGTGCTCGTTTCTCTGATCTTGCAGTACTTAAATTCATAAAATTAATACTGGCTAGAATAAGGACAAAAAGACCAATAATACCAAATAACCAGACATTCTCGATACGACCTCCAGCTTGCACACCATTCTCAAAATGGGAGTGCAAATACCAATCATTCATTGGGAATACAAAGAGTCGCGGATCAAACTTATCGCCTCGAGGATCATTATCTTTTTTGACATTCTCAATGCGTGTATTCAAGGCAGCGAGATCTACATTTTCTGATAACTCTACATAGAGGTCAAATGAATTGTAGTCCCAGTTTGTATCTTGATTTTCTAGCCAGCCCCAACGTGAATTCATCCAGTGCTTAAATGGCATTAAAAAACCGAGATTGGTAAAATTGTTATTACTCGGAATATCCTTGTACACACCTGTAACTTCCATCGTGTGTTCATTATTTGATACGATTGATTGACCAAGTGGACTTTCATTACCGAATAAGATCTTAGCTGTTGTTTCAGAAAGTAGGATTGCGTTTATTTTTTCTAATCCATTTTTTGTTCCTTCTATCATTTCTAGATCCAAAAGATGGGTTGCATCTGCTTGTATAAACCGACCTCTGGCAGAAATCACTTCATCACCTTTAGATAGAAAACGACCATTATTGCGAGAAGACATTACGACATAATTGAAGGCATCTCCAAATTTTTCCCGAAGTTGAAATTCTAAAGCTAGTGGGATAGTCTCATTTGCTTGTACTTCTCCATTTACCGTTTGAAACTGCATTATCCGAGCGATTCGGTCTTTGTTTTCATAATGGTTATTGTAATCAAACTCATCTACAATCCACAGCCCAATAATAATTGTTACAGCAATTCCAAGAGCCAGTCCAAAAATATTGATAAACGAGTACACCTTGTTTTTCTTAAGACTTCTCCATGCTATTTTAAGGTTATTCTTGAACATATTATCTTGTTTTCATACCCGCCCTTCGACTATCGCTCAGGATAAACTCCGGCGGGTATCTCATTAATCAATTAATGATTGTTATTTTATATTCTAGTGGTTTTGATACAATTTTGCTTTCGCGAAAAACCAAACAACCACTTTTATTTTGTCTATACTTTTTCCGCTTTCGTACTTCGACAAGCTCAGTATAAACTTCTACGTCATTATACTCCTTGAAAGCGTACTCATACTTATTCTACTCCGTCCTCAAACTTTTTACGGGGTTTGCAATTGCAGCTTTTATGCTTTGATAACTTACTGTTAGGATCGCTATTCCAATAACTAAAAAGGCTGAAAAGGCCAATATCTTCCAGCTGATCTGTATACGATAAGAAAAATCTTCTAACCAAATATTCATAAAATACCAACCTAGTGGTAATGCGATTGCAGTCGCTATGGCGACTAGTTTTAAGAAGTCTGTGGTAAGGCCAAAAGTGATCTGTCTCACACTAGCTCCTAGTACTTTTCTTACGCCTATTTCCTTAGTCTTTTTCTGAGCATTAAATGATGCTAGTCCAAACAGGCCAAGACAAGCGATAAAGATCGACAGGATGGTAAAAATGATGAAGATACTTCCCAAGCGATGCTCCGCATTGTAGGTTGTATTAAAAGCATCATCCATAAAGCGATAATTAAAAGGTTGACCTGGGGCTTGTTTTTTCCAGATGCCTTCAATACTTGCAATTACACTTGAAAAATCATCTGATTTTAATTTGATAGCCATCGTCCCGGATGACTTATTTAAAAAGAGTCCAAGAGCTCCTATATTTTTGCGCAATGATTCATAATGAAAATCCTTAACGACCCCAATGATATTATAAAATACAGCATCTTCAAGATCAATACTTCTTGAGATTCTCGTTCCTAGTGCTTCTTCGGCGCTTAAACCAAGGACAGATAATGTGGCCTCATTTATAATTATAGCCGTAGAATCTGCAACGGATTGTTTATTGAAATTACGCCCAGCAACAAGATTTAAACTGAGTGTACGGATATAATCATGGTCAACATCCCAGGTTTGCATTTGAATTGCTTTTTCCTGTTGCATAGCACCTTCCTTGAAAAGCGAGGTACTAGAACGGTTAGAGGGTGTAGGTAAAAAATTACTTAGGGTAGCACTTTGTACAGGACTCAATTTGAGTACCTCTTCCTTAAAAGCATCCACTTGACTTCCAGCGCCATAGGTGTCGTTTATAAGTAATACCTGTTCTTTATTAAAACCGAGCTCTTTATTCTGAATAAATTCTAATTGCTGAAAGACGACCAGAGTTCCCACAATTAGGAATACTGAAACAGCAAATTGAAAGACTACCAGTGTACTTCTAATGTTCCCGCCACCAGCTTTACTGTGCCCATTTCCCTTAAGGGTGTCAATAGGCATAAATCGTGACATGAAAAATGCTGGATAACTTCCTGAGAAAAGCCCCAATAAGAGTGTTATAGATAGTATGATCAACCAGAATAGAGGATTTGTAAAAGGCATCGATATGGACTTGCCAGAAAGATCATTAAAAAATGGAAGAGCAATTAAGGTTATGATAATGGCCAGAACCATTGAAAAGAAAGAAATAAGTCCCGATTCTGTCAAGAATTGAGAGATCAATTCTGTTTTGTTAGATCCTAATGTTTTACGTATTCCTACTTCTTTTGCTCTTTTTAAAGAATGAGCTGTAGATAGATTCATGAAATTTACGCACGCTAGAAATATAAGGAATAAGCCTATAAAAGATAAAATATAAACGTTTTGAATACTGCTATTTGGACTCATTTCAGGCTGACGCTTCGAATATAGGTGTATGTCTGTAAGTGGCATGGTATGATAACGTACATAGTTGCCAGATGCCTTAAAAGATTCCTTAGTGATCCCTGGGAAAACCGTTTGAGCCCACGGCATCATATATTTGTCAAACATACCTTGTAACTGTACTTGAAAATTATCAATATTGGTTTCTGGTATTAATTTTATAAACGTATAATAGTTGTTACTTCCCCATCCAGTTTCACGGGAACGTTCATTGCCAGCCATTGCCATAAATATGCTATGATCCCTAAGAAATGAGTTTTTTGGTAAATCTTCAATGACTCCTGTCACGATGTACGTATTGTTATTATCTAGCAGTAAGCTCTTCCCTAAGGCATTTCCTTCTCCAAAGTGTTTTTCTGCCACGGTTTTAGTAAGCACTAATGTATTTGCTTCTTTCAAAGCAGTTCTTTCATCTCCTACAAGAAGTTCAATTCCGAATACCTCAAAGAAGGTAGAATCAACAAAAGTCACTCCTAGTTCTTTGGTGTTATCAGTTTTATCACTGCTCCTAACAAGCATGCTCCCGCGATCTCTGAATCTTACAGTACTTTCTACTTCTGGAAAGTCTTGCTTCATAGCTGCCGCCATAGGAGGAGCAGCCTCAGAAGCTTTGATTTCTGCTCCGCCAAATTTAATATCAGTATTGATTCTGTATATACGATCTGCATCTGCAAACATTTTATCATAGCTCAACTCATCATAAATGTACATCGCTATCAACAGTCCTCCAGCCATACCTATGGCTAGGCCAAACGTATTTATAAAAGTAAAAAAGGGCTGCTTCTTTAAACTTCTAAAGGCTATTTTTAAATAATTTTTAATCATAATTTCTATTTGTTTGACTGATGAGGTCTTAGTATGCTATTCGTTTTTTGATGAATGAATGATGCTTTCCAACCTTCGCTTTAGCTTCGGCAGGCAGGCGTGAAAGCGTGTATTAGACTTCTGCCGTTTTATAAGCAGAGAGTATATTTTCTGTTACTTTCTGACCATCTAGCATGCGTATAATACGATGACTATATTTTGCATCGTGTTCACTATGTGTCACCATGATGATGGTCGTCCCTGCATCATTGAGTTCGGTTAAAAGATCCATTACTTCGTTACCGTTGCTACTGTCTAAGTTTCCTGTAGGCTCATCGGCAAGGATGATTTTTGGATTATTTACCACAGCGCGAGCTACAGCAACACGTTGCTGTTGACCTCCAGAAAGCTGTTGCGGAAAATGCTTGCGACGGTGCATGATTTGCATTTTTTCTAGTACTTCTTCCACTCTTTTCTTACGTTCGGCAGGAGGGACTTTGGTGTAAATAAGGGGAAGCTCTACGTTTTCATATACGGTAAGTTCATCGATGAGGTTAAAGCTTTGAAATACAAATCCGATGTTGTGTTTACGTAAGTCTGCACGTTTACGCTCATTATAATCGGCTACTTCTGTCCCATTAAAAAGAAAGCTACCGCCATCTAGGTCATCTAGCAGTCCAAGGATGTTAAGTAGAGTTGATTTTCCACAACCGGATGGTCCCATAATGGCTACAAATTCTCCTTCTTGTACATTAAATGAAAGTTTATTTAATGCTACCGTACGAACCTCGTCGGTAGCGTAGTATTTTTCTAAATCTGTTATGTTTATCATAATAGTAACTCTTGTATTGTAATTGATTATTGTAAGACACGAAGCGTTCTTAGCACCGTACCATACATATTTTTATTTATTCTTTTAAAACTAGTTCTTGTATATCTGCATAGTTGTCATAACTACTTGTGATGACTTGATCTCCTGGCTGTAGGCCAGAAAGCACTTCATAATACTCTGTGTTTTGAGATCCCAGCGTAATGTCAACTCTATACGCAGTGTTTCCGTCTTCACTTACTTTAAAAATCCAGTTACCACCAGTTTTCTGTAAAAAGCCACCTTTAGGGATCAATAATGCTTCTTTTTCATCACTGAGTGCTACACGTATTTGTAAGGTCTGCCCACGACGGATCCCTTCGACAACGTCTTTTTTAAATTGCATATCGACTTGAAACCTTCCATTTGTTACTTGGGTGTATACTTTTTTTATCTCAAGAATATACGGCTGGTTATTGTAATCGAAGCTTCCTGTTTGTCCGGTATAGATTCTTGAAATATAATGTTCGTCGATATCTGCTCGTACTTTAAAACCGCTAAGGACATCAATTTGTCCAAGGCGTTCTCCTTTGTTTTTTGATTGACCAATTTCTGCGTCTAATGAAGTTAACTGCCCATCTACAGGGGCTCTCACGACAAGGTCTGCTACTTTACGACGCATTAACTCCAATGCATTTTGTGTACGTTGATAGGAGTTACGTGCTTGTCCGCTTTCTAATTTTACAGAGAGTGAATCTTGTGCAAGAATTTGCTTACTCAATGTCATACGCTCTTTTTGATAGTTGTAGTTATTTTCAGCTTGAATCAATTCTTGACGCGCAATGGCATCCTTATCGTATAATTTCTTGTTGAGGTCATATACACGCTTTGCTTCGATAAGACTGTTTTCTACATCTGTAAATTGGTTGATACGATTGATGGTGTTTTGGCGTGCTGCATTTTGAGAAATCTGCATTTGCGTCAAGAGATTGTACACCTGTGTTTCTTGGTTAATAAGACTTAATTCTAGGTCGGTGTTAGATAATCTTAAAATGGGGTCTCCTTTTTTCATAATCGCTCCATCTTCAACAAATTTTTCTTCAACACGACCTCCTTCAAGGGCATCGAGATAGATGGTTGTAATAGGGAGTACAATTCCATTTACAGGAATGTTTTCTTGGAAGACACCTTGGGTCGCTTTATGGATACTAATGCGTTCTTTCTGCACATTAAGTTTTGATGCGCCTGTACTAGATATGAGTACAAATAGAATGAGTGCTAGAATAGCAAGTCCTATCAGGATGTAACTTATCTTTTTGGCGTTAAATCGTTTCTTTTCTAAGGGTATATCCATTGATATAATGTCTTCGGTTATTTTTATATGGGTATGTACATAAGGAAGAACGTGCCAAAGAGTTAATTGATTGAATTTTAGATATTTAGTATTTTTTGTTTCGTATGAAGTGTTCGTTTATGATACAGCTTGTGTACGGAGTCGATACAGTTTTATTGTAAGGGGAAATATCTTAGTACGCTTTCGCGAAAGCGTACTTTAAATTTGTAATATTGTATATATGCAGCTTAAAAATGCTAATATACTGGTCATTGATGACGATGAAGATGTACTTATAGCGATACGTCTTTTGCTTAAATCTCGTGTACGTGAGGTTGTGGTCAATAAGAATCCTAATAACATTCAGAACCTTCTAGCGGGGCAAAATTTTGATGTGGTTATTTTAGACATGAACTTTAATGGCCTTGTAAATACAGGTAATGAAGGGATTTTCTGGTTAAATAAAATCAAAAAACAAGACCCTACGACGTCGGTTATTTTGATTACGGCGTATGCAGATATAGATCTTGCGATACGATCTCTTAAGGAAGGTGCTTCAGACTTTATGGTGAAGCCTTGGAAGAATGATAAATTGCTCCATGCGCTTACGGAGGTGCTCGCTAAAAAGCGTGTGTCAAATACCGAAAAACTTGCGATTGACTCAAAAACCAAGATCATAGGGGAGAGTAAACCTATGCAAGACGTCTTTATTAAAATTAAAAAAGTGGCACCTACAGATGCTAATATTCTTGTATTAGGGGAGAACGGAACAGGGAAGGAGCTTGTTGCTCAAGCGATACATGACAACTCATTACGTAAGAATAAACCATTTGTTAAAGTGGATATTGGAGCACTTACAGAGTCGCTTTTTGAGAGTGAATTATTTGGGTATAAAAAAGGTGCTTTTACCGATGCTAGAGAAGATCGTAAAGGACGTTTTGAAGCGGCAGATGGAGGTACTTTATTTCTAGATGAAATAGGTAATATTTCATTACGCCAGCAAGCGCGACTGCTTACGGTGCTTCAAAATAGAACGGTTACGCCATTGGGATCTAATGAAATGATCCCTGTAGATATACGCCTTATTTGTGCAACAAATTTAACGTTGGCTGATTTGTCTAATGAAGATACCTTTAGAAAAGATCTTATATATCGTATTAATACCGTTGATATTACCATACCAGCTTTACGAAATCGGGGTACAGATATTACCTTAATTGCGCATCATTTTATTGATGTATATGCGACTAAATATGGTAAAGGAAATTTTAAATTAGCACCCAGCTTTCTGCAAAAATTAAAACAGCATACGTTTCCTGGAAATGTGAGGGAGCTTCAGTATGCATTAGAAAAAGTCGTTATCATGGCCGAAGGAACGACACTTGAGGGAAGTGATCTTACGTTTTCTGCAATAGAGCAGCCTCATAGCCAGACGATACTTAAAAATACGAATTTAGAAGAAGTAGAGAAAACAACCATTTTATCAGTCATAGAGAAGAACCATGGTAATATCTCTAAAAGTGCCAAAGAGCTTGGGCTTACTCGAACAGCTTTATATAGGAGGTTAAATAAGTATGATCTATAAACGATATGTCTTTTCAGTCATTTTGCGTATTCTAGTTTTGCTAGGTACGTTGATTGCTTTGGCATTTGGAATTGTTCAGGAGCATCTATATATGATCATGATAGGAGGTATCTCATCTATTATTACAGTGTACTCTTTATACAGATATGTGGTACGTCGTTTTATAAGTATAGATGACTTTTTTGAATCTGTAAAGTATAGAGATTTTTCAAGATGGTTTTCTGAAGATAAAGCGCCTAGAGATCTACGAGATTTACATAAAGGCTTTAATCTTGTCAATGCAACGATTAAATCTATTAATAATGAGCGACAAGCACAGTTCTTATATCTGCAGAAAATTTTAGAAATGGTAGATGTAGGTATTATCGCCTATAATGTTGAAACAGGGGAGGTGTTGTGGACAAATGATTCCTTTCTTCAAACGTTAGATTTTCCATCATTTAAGAATATCAATTTTGTGTCTAGTCGCAAACCTGAAGTGTATGATACACTTTTTGAAACGTATCATCCTACAACAACTTCGGTCACTCTTGAGATGAATCAAGAAACGTTTAAAGTACTTGTTACTGATAGCATATTTCAGGTCGAAGAACATTCATTTAAGCTTATCGTACTTCAAAATATTGAAGAAACATTAAATCAAAATGAAAGCGATGCTTGGAAAAAATTATTGAGTGTGATGACGCATGAAATTATGAATAGTATTGCTCCTATATCATCTCTTGCTGAAACGTTACAATTACACATACAGTCTAGTATGAGCACTCCTGAGACTGCTATTGATCTAGATGATTTAATGTCTGGTATTACAAGTATTAAAAAGCGTAGTGAGGGTCTTATGAAGTTTGCTAAAACCTACAGAACCTTAAATACCATTACGCACGTAAATAGATCCAAAGTAAACGCTCAAGA
>JBLHOX010000076.1:0-9758 GCA_047623725.1 Dokdonia sp.
TAACAACCTGTACCATGAAAGTCAAAACTTCCATCTTCTGGACATGGTATATCACATGGTTGTGTAATAAGCACTAGGTAAGGACTACCTGCTGGAAAAAAAGTACACACACAACAATCATTCCCTAGTAAAGGTGGAAAGCCTAAACCTCCTTTAACAGATTTTTGTTCTTTGTTATTTAATTCTTGAGCCCCGTTAATGTTTGAAATTTTTTTTCAACATAATAATATATTGGTTTAAAGTTAGAGTATATAGGTATAAAGTATTTACACTAAATGCAACTAGAAGAACACTATTTTAAAGAATATAGTGGAGTGCTTTTTAACATTTAAAAAAATGTAATCACCTCATTGTAAGTTACTAAAAATAAATAACTCTACAGCTCTCAATATATTTTTGAATACGCTTTCGCGAAAATAAGATATAGCACCTATTCAAATAGGGTTCTTTATATAGAAATATACACGATTCCCTCTCATAAATCTAAGCATCTGATTGTAAACAGAAAAAGGATACTTCTAACAACGAGCACTCTTATCCTATAATTTGTATTAATCATCGATATAAATAGAACACCACAACCTCTTTTCTTACAAAAACAGTCAAAACACTCTTTTTTAAAAGGGCATTCACCCCTTACAAATCAAGCAATTACGCCTGCATTTCTACTTGTAGTATGAGGTAATTTTAAACTCCTAAAAGGAGAGAACCACTCTTGCTTTAAAAAATTAGATACCTGATATCATGATTTTTGAAACACTACAAGTTATTAAAGAAGAAGTAAACTCCTATTTTGGTGGGAGTATTGTTTCTTTAGAAAACATAGCAACTATAGATACTGATCCTGAAGGTGGTGGTGGCGATACTAGTGATGTTATATTATCATTAATCAACTTACAAGAAGAGTTTACTCTAAAAAACATCTCCAATAATTATACCAATAATACAGAGGTAAACTATCGCAATCCTAAAGTGAACCTAAATCTATATATCCTTTTTAGTAGTACAAATACACTTTATGAAGAGTCCCTAAAAAACCTTACCAAGGTGGTGGAGTTTTTTCAAGGTAAAAAAGTATTTACTCAGGACAACACTAGTTTTGAACGAGTGGATGACATGGTAAATGTCGGTGATTTCAAATTTATCGTAGACCTCTATACACCCTCTTTTGAAGAACTCAATTTTATATGGGGTACCCTTGGTGGCAAACAATACCCTTCTGCCATATACAAAATCACTTTACTAGAAATTCATAGAGATTTTGTCTTTGAGAAAGGCAAAGTAGTTACAGGATTAAATAATGGCTTAAAAAATAAATAATCATGTTTTATAAAGCACTTTTTAATATCAACATACATCACGGTTACTTCTTAGATAGTGGAGATAATAAATTTCTTCCTGTAGAAAATGATGACAATGAGTTAAGTGATATAGAAAAGGAAAAAGCACTGATCCCATATACCATACAAGACTATTTAAAATTAATCCCTACTAAAACTACACAAAGTATATGTAAGAATCATCGTATGCTATTACGCCCTCATAAACAAGGCTTTAGAGTGCTAATAGAAACACAAGAAGACGATGATAAATATACTCCTATAATACCATTGGGTGATGACACTGTACTCACTTTTGAAGTACATGCTAAAGACCCTTATTTCAATAATTATACAGACTTAATAGATGTTTCTAAAAATAGAATCTACTTATTTTCCAATATAGTTCCAGATGATCAGATAGTAACTTTTGAAAATATTTTTGAAAATAACGGAGGTCCTATAGATAAAAGTTTTTTATTAAAAATTCCAGCGACAAGAGATTTGCTAAGAACCATTGCAACCGAAGATGCATTTTTACAAGCGACCACAATAGAGCAATTTTCTATTATAAATGTGATTGGAAATATAGAAGCAGATGACACACTAACTGAAACTCAAAAAGCAAATCAGGTAAAAAAAGTCCTCAACGCAAGTATTCAAGAAAAAAAGAAGAAAGGGGTTATAGGATATATACGCTTATTTATTAAAGGTGATGATGACAATCATATACTAGAATTTGATGATACCGATCCAGACAACATCCTACAATACACACTGGAAACTACTCCTGAGTTTACGCTAAGTTTTATAAATAAAAAAACCTTTTGGAGATATATCAGTTTATCAGACAATGTAATGCTTACTACAAATAGCACAAAGTGGTCTGCAAAAAATGGTTTTATAGAAATTAAAACAGAAGATTTTGATGCTGACGGTCTGGATCCGGTAGATACAAATCCAGAAGACTATGTCTTTCCTAACCCTACAGTGACTGCTGTAAAAAAAGACGACAACGATTATTATTCAGAAATATTTATTTAAAACAAAAATTAAACAATTAAAATTATGACAACGTACAAAACACCAGGAGTCTACATAGAGGAGATTGTAAAGTTTCCTCCATCGGTAGCTCAAGTTGAAACGGCAATTCCAGCTTTTATTGGTTACACGGAAAAGGCAACCAATAAGATTAAGGGAGACTTAAAAGGAGTGCCTACTCGTATCACTTCTATGCTAGAGTATGAAACGTACTTTGGAGGAGCCAAACCAGAAAAGACGATTAATGTCACCGTAACAGATACGCTTGTAGACGATGTAAACCAGCGTGCTATTGTGGTAGACCAACCTTCAGATCGTGAACCATTTTTACTCTACTATTCTATGCAAATGTATTTTGCAAATGGAGGAGGACCATGTTATATCGTTTCTGTAGGACGTTATGGTGATGATCTAGACACTGCAGATACGCCAGTAACTTCTATTAACAATTCAAACGATTTTAATACTGGACTAGCAGCTATTAGAAAAGTAGATGAACCTACATTAATTCTTTTTCCAGATGCAACAGCTTTAAGCACAGACATAGAGTTTTATACTCTGTATAATGAAGCCTTAAAACAATGTAAAGAATTACAAGATAGATTTACCATTATTGATACAAGAGGTTATGACGCAGACAGTCCTACAGATGCCAATATCGCAAGTTTGAGAAACGATATTAGCTCAGAAAAAGACTTCTTAAAATACGGTGCTGCGTATTATCCTTTCTTAAGTACTAGCTTAAACTATGTATTTAAGAATAGAGATATTGTAATTAATCATATTGATAAAGGAGATCCTCAGGCTATGACTGTGATCACTGACAATATAAATGATATCGATGCTGGTGTTCCAGGTGCTATATCAAGTGTGAGTGACAAAGCAGTAGCAAATTTAGCAGGTTCTTTGGCCGATGTATCTAATTACCTGTATAATATCAATACTGGAAACGAAGGTCTTAATTTAGGAGAAAGAAATGCTGAAGCCAAAGATTACTCAGGAGTAAGACCGCTAACCTTACACGGTAGACTAGCTAGCTTAGTAACCGATTTAGGGGCTCTAATCACTGTTAAAGAAAATGCTAATGTTGAAGCCAACGCTGCCATTTCTGCACTTTCTGATGAGTTAGGCGCAGCTGCAGATGTTGCTGACATTCAAGCACAACTAGCCGCATTTAATTTGCTTTTTGAAGATACTGATAAAGTAGAATCGGTATTTGGTGAATTGACAAAATTAACAACAAATCTAAAGAAGTTTATCGACGAAGGAAACTTAACTAAAGTAACCAATGTTGTCGAAAATAACACATCAAATATTGTTGCTGAAATTACAAAGTTAATTACCATTACAATGCCAGCTTCACCAGCAGAAATCACACCTGTTCAAAATACAGATGCGACTATTTTGGATGGAGTTGCAGCAGCATGGACACTATTAAAAGATGCTATTCTTGACGAGGCTGCAGTAGGTGATCAAAATATCAACTTAGACACCAATAATGGTGAGTTACACGGTAGAAGTTTAGCCACCTTAGAAGCCTCAGATAACGAAGCGTACAATCAAATTTTAACAGAAATTGGAAACCTTCCATTAGAATTACCACCAAGTAGTGCTATGGCAGGAATATATGCCAGAGTAGATGCAGATAGAGGTGTTTGGAAAGCACCAGCAAATGTAAGTTTAAGTTATGTTATAGAACCTACGGTTCAAGTTTCACATGACGATCAAAGAGGCTTAAATGTAGATGTAGTAGCAGGTAAATCTATTAATGCTATTAGAACATTTGTAGGAAAAGGAAATCTTGTATGGGGCGCTAGAACCCTTGCAGGAAATGATAACGAATGGCGTTACATCTCTGTAAGACGTTTCTTTAATATGGCTGAAGAGTCTATTAAAAAAGCAACTGAGCAATTTGTTTTTGAACCTAATGATAAAAATACATGGGTACGTGTAAAAGCAATGATAGATAACTTCCTGACACAACAATGGAGAGCTGGTGCACTTGCAGGCCCTACTCCAGACAAAGCTTTTTATGTAAGTGTTGGATTAGGAGAAACGATGACTGCACAAGACATTCTAGAAGGTAATATGATTATTGAAATCGGAATGGCAGTGGTACGACCAGCAGAATTCATTATTCTGAAATTCTCTCATAAAATGCAGGAAGCATAGTGAAACTCAAAATTGAAAACCTGTAGAGGTTTATTCAATTTTGATAGTTGAACTAATCCTGCTGAATAGTAGGAACTTATTAATCATAGTTAACATAATTAAAAAAAACAAAATATCATGGCAACATATCCATTACCAAAGTTTCACTTTAAAGTAACCTTTGGAGACACAGAATTTAATTGTACAGAAGTATCTGGATTAGATTTTGAGCGAGAAATGATCGAATATAGAGCAGGTGCTGACAATGTATATTACAAAACAAAACAGCCAGGCTTAGAGAAGTACAGTAACATTACTGTAAAAAGAGGAACCTTTGCAGATAAAAGTAAAGAATTCTATAGCCAGTGGGTTAAAACGGTATACTTCCAAGAAGGGGAAGAAGAGTACCGTGGTGATCTTACCATCAGTATGCTAGATGAAAAACACGAACCTGTTATTACGTGGAAAGCAGAAAATGCATATATCACAAAAATACAGTCTACAGACTTTAAAGCCGATGGAAACGAGATCGCTATAGAGACCGCAGAGTTTGTTCACGAGAAACTTGCATTAGTATAATATGGCAACCTATTATCCACCTATAGGGTTTCATTTTAAAGTCGAGTTCTCTGGAATTTCGAACAAAGAAAATGATCACCAATTTCAATCGGTTTCTGGGCTCTCCGTAGATCTAGAAACCGAAGAGATTGCTGAAGGAGGAGAAAATAGATTCAAGCATAAAATACCTGTTCGCACAAAGTATCCTAATCTGGTACTCAAAAGAGGATTACTTATAGACTCAGGTGTGATAGCATGGTGTAGAGATGCGTTAGAAAATTATGTTATCAAACCTATAGACCTTACAGTGAGTTTACTGGATGAAAAACATGAGCCTTTACAATCTTGGAAAATTGCACACGCATATCCTGTAAAATGGAATGTAGGTGACTTTAATGCTGAGGAGAACAAAATTGTCATTGAGACACTAGAGTTATCCTATAATTATTTCAATATCCTATAATCTGATGCCAATAGAAATCAAAGAACTCTACATAAAAATTAATGTAGACGAAGGAGCAAATGCAAACAGTGGTTCAAGCACTGGAGGCGCAAGTGAAGATTCAGCAGCGATCATTGCTGCTTGTGTTGAAGAAGTCATGGAAAAATTGAAGGAACAAAAAGAACGCTAAGAAATCATGAACGAAGGAAAGTTACAGAAGCTTGTTATACGATGCTTTACGGATGAAAAATTTAATGATGAGATATCTCAGTATACCGCTTTATTAAATCCTGAAAAATATTCAGAATCCTTTAAGGCAGAATATAAAGTTGACCAAGCACCAGGCACGAGTACTAGTGCTCCTCAATATACGAGGTCTTTACCTTCTGAGTTAGATCTAGAATTTCTTTTTGACAGAACTGGAGTCATTATACATTATGGAGACGATCCAGAAGCTAGTTCTGATGATACAGTATATAAAGATCAAGGAAATGGGATTATAGAAGATATCGCAAACTTTAAAAAGACCGTATATGATTACAATGGGACAAAGCACAAGCCTAATTACCTCACTGTAAGTTGGGGTGCCTTACTATACAAAGGAGTGCTTACAGAACTATCTATAGAGTATAAATTATTTAAACCTGATGGGACGCCTATAAGAGCTATAGCTAAAGCGAAATTTATCTCTTTTGAAGATCACGTAAAAAGAACGTCAAAAGAGAATAATCAATCACCAGATTTAACACACTATCGCACCGTAAAAGGAGGAGACACATTGTCTTTAATGACGCATAGAATTTATGGTGATCCTAAATATTACCTAGAAGTAGCCAAAGTAAATAACCTTCATAATTTCAGAAAATTAACTCCCGGTCAAGAGTTGTTTTTTCCACCATTGACAAAAACATCATAAATGAATAATAGCGGCGTCATACAAACATCAAAAAGTCCGGATCTTGTCACTTTTAAGATCTTAACGGAAGGACAGGAGCTTTCTAATGTGTACGAAGTTAAAAGTATCATGGTACAGAAGGAAGTCAATAGAATTCCTATGGCTAAAATTGTTTTGATAGATGGCCAAGCTTCAGAGAGAGATTTTGCATTGAGTAATGAAGACTTGTTAATTCCAGGTAAAAGTATTGAGATTACAGCAGGATATCACTCTGATGAAGAAACTATTTTTAAAGGAATTGTCATAAAGCACAATCTCAAAATTAGATCTCAAACAACACATCTCATTATCGAATGTAAAGATGAGGCTGTAAAAATGACCATCGGTAAGAAAAGCAACTATTTCTACGAAAGTAAAGACAGTGAGATCTTTGAAGAATTATTAGGAAAATATTCCTTAGATAAAGATGTAGAAGCTACCAATTATGCACATCCTGAACTAGTACAATACAATGCTTCCGATTGGGATTTTATGGTCGCAAGAGCACAAGCAAATGGAAAATTATGCTTTGTCGATGACGGGAAAGTTACGATTGCAAAACCAGATGTAGGACAATCAGAGATTGAGACGATTACCTATGGTGGATCAATGCTTGACTTTGATGCAGAGATAGATGCAAGACATCAAGTCAAAAAGGTTTCGTCTTACGGATGGAATCATGCAGATCAGGAACTATTAGAAATTGATGGTGCTGATCCTTCGGTTTCATTAAATGGAAATATATCTGCCAGTGATTTGAATGCTATCATAGGATTAGAGACAATGGAACTAAGGCACGGAGGTGCTGTGACAGATACAGAGTTACAAGATTGGGCAGATGGTACATGGTTATTTCAACAACTTGCTAAAATTCGTGGGCGCGTAAAATTTCAAGGAATTGCATCTGTAAAGCCTAATACGATTCTAAAACTAGAAGGTGTAGGTGATCGATTTAATGGAAACGCCTATATCACAGGAGTAAGCCATACTATTTCAGAAGGAAATTGGACTGTAAATGCACAATTTGGATTAAATCCTGAGTGGTTTTCAGAAACCTTTGATGTAAGCGCTCCATCTGCTTCTGGATTATTACCTGCGATTGCAGGTTTACAAGTAGGCATTGTTTCTCAACTAGAAGAAGATCCCGATGGGGAAGAACGCATCTTGGTTCAGATTCCCATTATTAATAATGAAGAACAAGGGATATGGTGTCGCATTGCGTCACTAGATGCTGGAGAAAATAGAGGTGCTTTTTTTAGACCAGAACTCGGAGATGAAGTCATTATAGGTTTTATAAATGAAGACCCTAATGATGCTGTTGTTTTAGGAATGCTACATAGTAGCGCAAAGCCTGCTCCATTTACCGCGAGTGATGATAATCACGAAAAAGGATTTGTGACTAGAAGCGAAATGAAAGTAGTATTTGATGACGATAAGAAGTCGATTACGATCTCTACCCCTGCCGGGAAAATTATCGCTCTAGATGAAGATGCAGGGACTATAGTGATAGAAGATGATAACTCTAATGTAATTATCATAGATAGTAATGGAATTTCTATGGAAAGTGCTGGAGATATTGCCATAAAGGCTTCTGGAGATGTCACTATAGAAGGCACCAATGTAGCCATCACTGCCAATGCAGAATTTAAGGCAGAAGGATCTGCTGGTGCTGAGATGTCAACGAGTGCGATTGCTGTTTTAAAAGGATCATTAGTACAAATAAATTAAGAAAATAATAAGCAATTTTATGCTTTCGCGAAAGCGTAAAAAAAAGAATTAAAATATGGGAGCACCTGCCGCAAGAATAACAGATATGCATGTATGTCCAATGGTCACAGGAGTTGTGCCACACGTAGGAGGGCCTATTCTTCCCGCTGGAGAACCCACCGTACTTATAGGGAATCTTCCGGCTGCTAGAGTTGGAGATATGGCAACTTGTGTAGGCCCTCCTGACAGTATTGTGGTAGGATCTGCTACGGTGCTTATAGGTGGAATGCCTGCGGCTAGATTAGGAGATTCGACAGCGCATGGAGGAAGTATTGTATTAGGAGAAGTAACCGTATTAATAGGATAAATGATGGATAGTAAAAATTCATTTTTAGGGACTGGATGGGCATTTCCGCCAGAGTTTGTAAAAGAGCAAAAACAAACTAAGATGATTTCTAATGAAGAAGACATCAAGAGTAGTTTGCATATTTTACTTACAACACGATTAGGAGAGCGTGTCATGTTTCCAGAATACGGTTGTAATCTGGAGGAGCTGTTATTTGAATCACTTAACAGAACACTCATCACCTATATCATAGACCTCATCAAAACGGCTATTCTATATCATGAACCTAGAATAGATGTGATCAAAATAGACATCTCTGAAACAGACCCTTTAGAAGGAAAACTCATTATCGCTATAGATTATATAGTGAGAGCTACCAATTCAAGAACCAATGTAGTATTCCCATTCTATAAAGAAGAAGGAACCGATATATCATAAAAGACGATGGGCAAGTGTAACGACATAGATAACGTATTAAAAAGAAATGGTACAGGTCAGGGAGAACGATTTGTAGAACAACTGCGTCCTTCTCTTTTTGAACTGAACGATTTTGATATTGAAGATTGGATTCTTTTTACCTATAATTTTGCCAAGCACGTCAATTATTTTGATACGACAGACAGCAATACGACAAAAGGAGATTGGCAAAGTTTCTTTAATTGTTTTGATTTTGAAGATGCCACTATCCCTTTTCGCGCAAGCAGATCTTATAAACGTCAAAAAGAGCATATCACAGAAGTGCTTGCAAGTTTTAGAGAGGCAGGTACATTAACAGCTCACCTTACGCTTTTTGTTAGTTTTTTAGAACTACTAGAACAATCCAAAAGTAGATTTAATGGGATTACAAAAAGGCATTTAGATTTTTATTATAAGGATATCTTACACGTTGATAAACTCGCTGCAACTCCAGATCAGGTTCACATTATTTTTGAACTTGCAAAAAAAAGTATAGAAGAACAAATTGTTACCAGAACAGCATTAAATGGAAAGCAAGATGCTAATGGAAATCAGCGGATATATACGACCAATGAAGAGCTTATCGCAAACCAAGCAAAGGTCGCTTCTTTAAAAACTATTTATCAAGATGTATCGCTTCAAGAAATCAAGGCGAGTGCTGTTGCAAACACATTAGATGGTTTTGAAGAGCCACTTCCAGAGGATGAACCGTATTGGTTACCTTTTGGGTATACCTCTACAGAAAAAAAGTTTACAGAACTTCCAGATGCGGAAATAGGTTTTGCAGTTGCCTCTCCCCTATTA
>JBLHOX010000077.1:0-9736 GCA_047623725.1 Dokdonia sp.
TACTTATATGTATACACATCCCGGAGGGAAACTTCTTTTTATGGGAAGTGAATTTGGGCAAGGCACAGAGTGGAATTTTGAAGAACAATTAGATTGGTATGTACTGCAATATGATACCCACAAAGGCGTACAGAAAACGGTAGCAGATCTTAACCATTTATATAGAACGGTACCGGCGCTTTATGAAAAGCAATTTGAACCTGAAGGTTTTGAATGGGTCGCTCATGATGATAGTGAAAATGCAGTGTTGAGTTACATACGTAGAGGGAGTAGTCCAGATACGTTAGTCATTGGCGTGTTTAATATGACGCCTGTGCCTCGTAAAGCATATCGTATTGGAGTTCCTTCAAAAGGAAGCTTACGCGAAATATTCAACAGTGATGCTACCCAATATGGAGGAACCGGAACCTATCACAATAAAAAAATGACTGTTTCAAAAACTCCTTGGAATGGTAAGACCCATTCAGCAGAAATTATGGTGCCACCGCTCGCAGGAATTGTATTGGAGTTAAAAGTCAAATAACAATTGAGCCATAATGTTGTATACGCTTTCGCGAAAGCGTACAAAATTCCACAAAAAAAAAGATAATCACACTACGAAAACGTTAGCGTTAATAACTTATTACGATTAATTCCCTTCTTTTAAATAGATAGTGTTTATTTGAATATTAAAATGATTATGCTATGATTATTAATACAGAATTGCAACAAAAAGGGAACCAGTTTCCCGATCAAATTATAGATTTTTCCAAAGAAGTAGATACCTTATATTTTAAAACTAAAAATCACGTCATCTTACAACTTACAGTGATAAGAGATAGTGTACTTAGGTTTCGATATGCGACAGGTGGTGCTTTTGAAAATGATTTCTCTTATGCTATAGATGAAGATGCAAACAGAGGATATAACCATCTGGAAGTAACCAATGATGAGACACATTATGTCCTGACAACCTCAAAGCTTGTTGTGCATATAGAAAAATTAAGTCTTCAAGCGAAGATTTATGATCTTGATGGTAACATCATAAATGAAGACGAACTTGGTTTTCATTATGAAGAAAGCTTTGAATTTGGTGGAAACATCGTAAAGATGAGTAAAAAGGGGCAGCATGCCGAGAGTTTTTATGGATTAGGGGATAAGCCTATGCACATGAATCTACGAGGGAAACGTGTGCAAAATTGGGCAACAGATCAATATGCTTTTGGAAAAGATCAAGATCCTATCTACAAAAGTGTTCCTTTCTATATAGGATTGAACAAAAAGAAATCCTACGGAATTTTCTTTGATAATACGTTTAGGACATTTTTTGATTTTTGTCATGAGCGTATGGATGTCACGAGTTTTTGGGCGCAAGGAGGAGAGATGAATTACTATTTTATCTACGGACCTACCATGCCTGAGGTAGTAAAAAGTTACACCAATCTTACAGGCGTACCAGAATTACCACCTATGTGGGCATTAGGATATCAACAATGTAAATGGAGTTACTATCCAGAGAGTAATGTTAAAGAAATAGCAGCCAAATTCAGGGAGCTTAAAATTCCTTGTGATGGAATTTATTTGGATATAGATTATATGGATGGTTTCCGCTGTTTTACGTGGAATAAGGAATATTTTCCAGATCCAAAACGCATGGTGAAAGAACTTGCCGATGATGGTTTTAAAACCATTGTGATTATAGATCCGGGGATTAAAATAGATAAGGATTATAGTGTTTATCAGGAAGGTGTCGAAAATGATTATTTCTGTAAACGTGCTGATGGTCCTTATATGAAAGGAAAAGTATGGCCAGGGGAATGTAACTTTCCAGATTATACAAACCCAGAAGTACGTACGTGGTGGGCAGGTCTTTTTAAAGAACTGATAAGTGAAATAGGCGTCAAAGGTGTTTGGAATGATATGAATGAGCCTGCCGTGATGGAAGTGCCAGGAAAGACATTTCCGCCAGATGTACGACATGATTATGATGGCAATCCTTGTAGTCATCGTAAAGCACATAATATTTATGGAACTCAAATGGCACGTGCGACCTATGAAGGTGTAAAAAAGTTTGCGTATCCAAAGCGTCCTTTTGTGATTACACGTTCTGCGTATAGTGGCGCACAACGTTATACATCTTCTTGGACAGGAGATAATATAGCGAGTTGGGAGCATTTATGGGTAGCAAATATCCAAGTACAACGTATGTGTATCTCAGGAATGTCTTTTACAGGAACAGATATAGGAGGATTTGCAGAGCAACCTACAGGAGAGTTGTATGCACGATGGATTCAACTAGGTGTTTTTCATCCTTTTTGTAGAACTCATTCTTCAGGACATCACGGAGATCAAGAACCTTGGGCATTTGATCCAGGTGTAACAGATATCGCACGTAAGTTTATCAACCTACGTTATAGATTACTACCTTATTTGTATACAATGTTTTATGAGTACACTCAAAACGGAACCCCATTATTAAAACCACTCGTGTACTTTGATCAAGACGACCCTCAGACACATTACAGAACCGATGAGTTTGTTTTTGGACATCAGATATTAGTGTGTCCTGTCCTAGAGCCTAATGCAAAAGGAAGACGTATGTACATCCCAAGAGGTACGTGGTACAATTACTGGGATAAACTTCCTGTAGATGGAGGTAAAGAACAATGGGTAGATGCAGATGTAGATAGTATGCCTTTATTTGTAAAAGCAGGGTCTATTATTCCTAAATATCCGATACAACAATATGTAGGAGAGAAGAAGATCGAACAAGTAGAACTTGAAGTATATTATGCCATAGGGAAGCATGAGTCTGATCTTTATGAAGATGCACAAGATGGATATGATTATACAAAAGATAGGTATAGTTTCAGGACATTTAAAATGTCTGGACGTGAGAATGACTGGATCATACAACAACATAAAAGAGGAAGCTATATCACACCGTATGATACGTACAGAATTCATTTGATAGGATTGCCTTTTAAGATTAAAGATATTGAATTAGATAATAGAAAAGTATCCTTTGAAAGTGTACAGTATGACGATGAAACGTGTTCTTTGATCGTACCAAAAGGTTTTACAGAATTCCATATTTCTGGTGATGTAGATAATTTGTAACTTAGCTGTACTAAAATTAATGACTATGAAAACAAAGCAATTATGTACGTTAGTATTAACTATTGTTCTGGTATGTGCTTGTAAAACAAGTCCTTTTACAGGAAAAAAAATGCTAAATTTTGTAAATAACGATCAGTTATTTCCGATGGCTTTTCAGCAGTATGATCAATTTCTTTCCGAAAACAAAGTGCTTACCGGAACAGCTGATGCAAATATGGTTAAAAATGTAGGAGAAAAAATTAGAGTTGCGGCAGAACGTTACCTTACGTCATTAGGAGAACCCGGATATCTTAAAGATTACAGATGGGAGTATAACTTGGTAGATGATAAAGCTGTAAATGCTTGGGCGATGCCAGGAGGTAAAATTGTGGTGTATACAGGAATCTTACCTATTACTCAAACAGAAACAGGACTTGCTATGGTGATGGGACATGAGTTAGCACATGCACTAGCAGACCACGGAGCGCAACGTATGAGCGCCGCACAATTACAACAAATAGGAGCTGTTGGAGTTGCTGTTGGAGCAGGAGTTGCTGGACAAAGTCAAGAGCAACAAGCCACTTGGATGCAAGCCTATGGCCTCGCCTCACAAGTAGGAGGGATGTTGCCTTTTAGCCGTTCTCATGAAACACAGGCAGATGAAATTGGAATTGTGATCGCTGCTATTGCAGGATACAATCCTGATGAAGCAGCAAATTTATGGAGACGTATGAAAGCAGCTAGTGGAGGACAAGCGCCACCGCAAATATTAAGTACACACCCGTCTAACGATACTAGAATTGCAAATCTTACTGCAAAAGCACCTTTTGCTAAGAAGGAAGCTACAAAATTTGGAGTGACTACATTTAAATAAATAATAAATAAGAATAATATACCTTTAAGAAAGCTACGCAATCGCGTAGCTTTCTTATTTTAGTGGCATGAAGACACTGTTACAAAAAGGAGATAAGAAACTTTTAAATGCTTGGGCATTCTATGATTGGGCAAACTCAGTATATAGTCTGGTGATAGCATCAGCTATATTTCCATTGTTTTATGGCGCATTGTTCAGAGCTGAAAACATCGAGCAAATCGAAGTTTTTGGAATGATGATTAAGCGTAGTCCACTTATTTTTTATACAACAGCCTTGGCTTTCTTAATTGTAGCCATTATATCACCTATCCTTTCTGGAATTGCAGATTATATAGGGAATAAAAAGTTTTTTTTGAAACTATTCTGTTATATCGGAGCACTTTCTACGATTAGTCTATACTGGTTTAATCTAGAACATATTTATATAAGTCTGTTATCTTATATGTTAGGACTTGTTGGTTTTTGGGGAAGCATTGTATTTTACAATTCATATTTACCAGATATTGCCCATCCGGAGCAACATGATAGTATTAGCGCAAAAGGATATGCAATGGGATATATCGGGAGTGTAATTCTGTTAGGATGGTGTCTTTTTATGGTTTTATTCTATGACCTTTTTGGTTTTGAAGATGAAGGTTTTCCAACAAGATTATCATTTATACTTACAGGAGTCTGGTGGATTGGTTTTAGCCAGTATACATATACCTACTTACCAAAAGGAAATAAAGCCGATGGTGTTTTAACTAAGGCAGTTGTTTTTCAAGGATTCAAAGAATTAAAAAGTATTTGGAATGATTTAGGAGACCAAAAACGTCTTAAGAAATATTTAATAGCCTTTTTTGTGTACAGTATGGCAGTACAAACAGTGATGTTAGCTGCTGCTTATTTTGGAGAGCAAGAGTTAGAGTGGGCGAGTGACAGTGAGCGTACATCAGGACTTATTATAAGTATATTGTTAATTCAGCTTGTCGCTGTAGCAGGAGCTTTATTGACTTCTAAACTTTCAGCAAAAATCGGAAATATTAAAACACTGATCCTTCTTAATCTCATCTGGATCTTAATATGTGGGTATGCTTATTTTATTTATACACCTGTGCAGTTTTATGCAACCGCTGCTTTTGTAGGATTGGTAATGGGAGGGATACAATCCTTATCAAGATCTACCTATTCAAAATTCCTTCCAGAAACAGAAGATACCACCTCCTATTTTAGTTTTTATGATGTAGCAGAAAAGATAGGTATTATTATAGGGATGTTTCTATATGGTTTTGTTGAGCAAATCACAGGGAGTATGAGATATTCTATCGTCTTCTTAATTTTATTCTTTGCTATTGGAATTTTATTATTAAAAAGAGTTCCTAAAGAAAATAAAAAGTAGTGTTCTATTTTTAGGGTGCGCTTTCGCGAAAGCGTATACAAGAAGTCTACATACCTATATTGAGACATTTTAATAAAAGAGAGTAGAATATTTTACTTAAGTTTGCGTTTGAAGTTTACAAATCTATATAAGAATGAAAAAAATATCCTACTATCTACCCTTTCTTTTATTATGTTTTGCCGTTACATTTACTTCTTGTGATGATGAGCAATTAGAAGGAGAATTCTTTACTACACCCGACGGACAAGAAATTACAATAAATGACACTCCTGAGTGTCTGGCAGCTTTAACAGCGCTTCAAGAGTCCTTTGCAGCTTTTCAAACTGCAGACCCAGCACAATTGGTTGCAGCTTGCACTGCACTATCAAATGCTTTAGATACGTATGTGTTTGCCTGTGGTGTCGATATGAACGATCCTGCGTTAATGATATTTATAAATGCTTTTGATGATTGTACAGATACCTCAGATAATTGTACTACAGCAACGGCTGCAGCTGCAGCTGCTCAAACTGCATTTGCCAATGCAACTCCAGAAAATGAAATTGAATTATGTAATGCATATAGAATTGCATTAGAAGCTCAAATAACAGCTTGTGGCGATGCAGATGGAAGTATACAGGCAACGATTAACGGACTGGTGTGTTTAGATCCAGATTGTGTAAATGCCACTACAGCTAGAGAAGAAGCGCTTGTCATATTTGATATGGCAGATATTACAGATGAAGAAGCCTACACAGAAGCTTGTGGAAACTATTCATTAGCATTACAAGAACAAATAATAGCGTGTGGTGATCCTGACGGAAGTTTACAAGCCATTGTAGATGAACTTGGCGATTGTTCTATTCCAGAAGATGATGGCCCAGTGCGAATGACCATAGATGAAGAATTCAAAAACTTTAATGTTGCAGAGGCTCCTATTAATGGTTCCACCTTTGAAGTTGTAGCAACCGATATTGATGTTAATGATACGTTTCAATTTACAGTCGTATTATTACAAACAGGAGAAAATGTGATTCAAAATGTGGTATTAACAATAGACGGTGTTGCTTTTACACCTGTGTTAAGTGGAGATCCTCAATTTGTAAATGAGATTACTCAAAATGATGGAACGGTCATTACAGGTACATTTAGTGGACCTATGATGAATGCAGATGGAGATATTATTACAATTACTGGTGGTATTATAGATATACAAGTATAATCACTGTTTTATATACAATCATACTAAGAGGCAGTTTTACTGCCTCTTTTTTTATAAAAAAAATGAGATATGTTGGTTCAGATATGTTCTGATTTACATTTGGAATTGGCACAAAATAGAAATTGGATACTAGAAAATCCATTGGTTCCTAAGGGAGATATATTAATTATAGCTGGAGATACTTTTTATATAAATGATCAGGTTGGGACATTAGATTTTATAAAAAAAGTATCAGATGATTTCAAAGCTGTATACTTGATTCCTGGAAATCATGAATATTATGGTGGTTATGATGTATCCACAGGACTACTATCGACTAGAGAATCTATCAAGAGCAATGTCTTTCTCGTAAATAATTGTACAGAAAATATAGATGGAGTTCATTTTATATTTTCAACATTATGGTCTAAGATTCAGAGAAATATACCTGCTGTTATGAGAGGAATGACAGATTTTAGAAAAATACATTATCAAAATCAGCAATTTACAACCCACCATTTTAATGAACTTCACGATGCTTGTTTTGAATTTATAAAGAGAGAAGTAAAAAAAGAAGTAAAAAAAGTGATAGTTACACATCACTTACCTAGTTATTTGTGTATGGCTGATGAGTTTAAAAATAGTTTACTGAATGATGCGTTTTGTGTTGAAAAAACAGATTTCATTTTAAATTCTGAAATTGATTATTGGGTATATGGACATAGTCATAGAAATTTAAAGGATTTTGAGATAGGAGGGACTAAAATGGTTACTAATCAACTTGGGTATATAGGATATCATGAACATACTTTATTTAATGTAGAAAAGGTACTGTCTATATAATACCCATAAAAAATGCTCTCCACAAGGAGAGCATTTTTTATATTGATGATCTGTTTTTTATTGCATCTTAATTTTACCAGAACCAGAAACTTTGGTGTCTTGTTTGTCTGGGTTTCCATAATAGTCTATATCTCCAGAACCACTCACACGTGCTTTTATACTTTTACTACAATGTACTGAGACATCTCCAGAACCTGCAACACTAACGGTAGCATTATCTGTTTTTAACTCTTTTGCGTGTACCTCTCCAGAACCTGCTACGCTAGCTTCTATTTCTCTACTGTTTCCTTTTAATGTAAGATCTCCAGAACCAGCAACACTTGCATCTACACTGCTTACATCTAGTCTTAATGTAAGATCTCCAGATCCTGCAACAGATGTTTTAAAGTTGGTCGCTTTAATGATGTCTCTATTCCACATTTCACCAGAACCTGCAAGTGAGACCCTGCTTATATCCTGAAAAGGAACTGTGATTTTAATTTTCTTAGTAGTGCGTATGTTCTTGTTGTTTTCTACTTTAATCTTAAGTGCATTTCCTCTTACTTCTGTAACAATGTATTCTAATAGATTGCTTTCTCCTTCAATAGTGATCGTACCTTCCTTACCAGCGACTAACTCTACATCAAAAGAACCTCCTACACTTATCTCATCATAGGTGCCTACAGATCTAGTGATTGTTGTTACATTTCCATTTCCTTTTTCTCCTTTACCCCACCATTGTGCTTGTACTTGTAGCGTCGATACTAGAACGAGGCAGATTGTGATTATTTTTTTCATATTGTTTGATTTTTAGATTGATTTATAATTTTGTAAACGTAACTCCTCCATATTCAGAGTTAATGTTGATGTTGTTTTGACTAGTAGCGTTTCCATAATACCCTTCATAATACTTATCTGAAGATTCAATACGTTTTTTTGTGATTTCTAAGCCGTCTTGACCACTAAGGCCAGCATACTCAAGAGAGATATTAAATGTGAATGAGTACTGATTGTTATACCCTAATTTAATACCTGTGTAATCGCTTTGGATCACTACATCACCAGCAGTAGCACTTAATTCATTAATTCTTAAAGAACCGTAGTTTGTATTTAGATTTGCATTACCTTGAATAGTTTCAAATGTAGCGGTAAGATGATCACCTCTTCCTATGAGTTCACCTACAGTTCCTACCTTTAACCTTCCATAATCACATACATAGTTGAGGTCTTTGATAGTTCCAAATTCACTTTTGGTATAATCTCCATTGAGTTCTACTTTTTCAGTATTTTCTAGATTAAAGCTAGAGTAATCTGCAGTAATACGACCACTTTTCATATACTCAATGGTAGCGTTATTTGTATAATCAAAGTTTAAACTATTAGTATCTCCGAGTAGTTTTCCAATAGTAAGTTGTCCGTAATCACAGTTGATTTTTGCATTTCCTTGTATCTCATTAATAGAGATTCCTCCGTAATCATTGCTAATATCAATATCGTTCGTTACGGGGACTTTTATCTCATACCGTATTTCCATATTCACATTACTACTTTTCCAACTCTTCCACCAAGAGCGCCCAGCTCCTTTATCAAATTTTGTGATGGCACTTACAAAACTAGCACTACCGTCAAACTCAATATTAATTTCATCTAGTTTGTCCTGTACTCTTTCTTCAATATTACCATTGGTTTTAATGAATACTACAATAACAGTTTTGTTTTCATTCCAAGAAGTAATATTTACATCACCATAACTATTGTCTATTTTTAAACGAGCATCAGGGTTGACGGTAAATTCTTTTGTGATTTTCTTTTCCTTAGTATAGCGTCCATTGAAACCATTGTATGCTAATGCAACCGTAGGAATAGCAATTAAAATAAAGAATAAAGTGTAAATTTTTGTTTTCATAATATGGGTGTGATTAGGTCTTCTATAGTGTAGAAGGACGTAATTCATTAAGATTTTTAATAGCGTCTATGTGTTCTAATACTTGTTGCAAGAGATCTATTCTATTTTGAAAATTATTAATCATTGCATAAATCACTCTTTTGTCCTGACCACTTTCTGAGAGATCATTTTTTAATTTGTCATAATCTGCTTCAAGCGTACCCAATCTCTTGATTGCATCGTCTACAATGGCTTGCGTCTCTGGAGTTGCTTGTTGATTGATTTCAAACAATTCTCTTTCTATAGTTTGTGTAAAGAATTGCTGTGTTTGTTCCATTTCTGGAGATACATCGGCAAGTTCTCTAGTTTCAGGCGTTGTATTTCGCGAAAGCGTAATCATAAAAAGGAAGGCAATACTTGCAGCAACAGCCAGTGGTTTCCACCAGTTCATTTTACGTACAGGAACTTCCTTTACTTGCGGTGTACTTTGCAGTTTTTCTAAGAATCGTGCTTTGTGAT
>JBLHOX010000078.1:0-9711 GCA_047623725.1 Dokdonia sp.
ATTCATAAATACCTACAGTAAGTAACGCGATACGTGTTATATTCATCGCATAAATAAGAGCAACTCCTCCAAAAGCAAATAACAAAGTTCGCTTCCATCCGTCAAAAAAGGCAAGCATAAAAGAAAGAAAAAGTAACATAACACTTACTGCATTACAGCCTTCTATCACTCGCGCCAATACTTTATTATTCATGGTGAGATTCATAGCAGGCTCTACTTTACTAGGCTCTACCTTCATATTATATCCCAATGCATTTATGACAGATTCACTCTGTTGCGCTACTGCATGCGTAATGATATCGGGATAATAGGTATCGCTAGCTCCGTAGGTAAGATAGAGATTATAGAGTAAAACAAGCACAAAATAACTTCCTACAAACGTAAGGATAAAACGTAGTACCGACTTATATTTGCGAATTAGTTCTAACAATTTATTGAGGTTTATGCCTCAAAAATACATTAAAAATGGCTTTTGAAGATTTAAAAAAAGAAGTTAGTGTTATTGTATCAAAAACAACACTACCAACAAAAGATAGATTGACTGAGATTTGTGAAGTTTTACGCACATCAATTTCTTATTACAATTGGGTCGGATTTTATTTTGCAAATCACGACACCCAAACATTACATTTGGAAGCATACGCTGGAGAACCTACAGATCATACGGTGATTCCTTTCGGAAAAGGAATATGTGGCCAAGTAGCTGTGTCAAATGAAAATTTTTTAGTGCCAGATGTGGCTGCTCAAGATAATTACATCGCCTGTAACATTCATGTAAAAAGCGAAATTGTAGTCCCTCTTTTTAAAGAAGGCAAAAATATAGGGCAAATAGATATTGATTCTAACACGCTAGATGCTTTTACAGAAGAAGATGAGCATTTCTTAGAGTGGGTCAATAAACAAGTAGTAACGGTTTTATAGTACTACAAAAAACAAATCCCAAACTTGTGAATAATCAATTCCTGAGTTTGGGGTTTTTATATTGTACGTATATGTTATTACATTCCTGTTCGTATAGCTTCTACTGGATCCAATTTTGATGCCGCTATTGCTGGGACAATCCCAGCTATAATTCCTATAAAGAACGTGACAGAAAAACCTAAAAATATATTAAACGAGGATAATACAAATATAAAATCTCCAGCAACCTCAGAAACATTTATCAAAAATGTGATTATCCAAACTAAGAACATCCCTATCAATCCTCCAAAAATAGAAAGAAGTATAGATTCAAATAAGAATTGAAATAATATAAAACGGCGTTTTGCACCTAATGCTTTTTGAATTCCTATAAGATTTGTACGTTCTTTTACACTCACAAACATAATATTTGCAATACCAAAGCCTCCTACCAATAAGGCAAAGCCTCCAATACCCCATCCTACTGCTTTCAAGAAACTGATCAGACCATCTATTACATCTGCAAATCCACTCAGTTTATTGATAAAGAAGTTACTATCTTCTGATGCTTTGATACCTCTTACCTGTCGCAGTTTTTGTTCTGCGGCAGCATAAAACTCATCATAGTCTTCTCCTTCTTCTGGTAGTATTGTAATTGTGGGAAATGTAGATCTATTATTATCACCGTAAATTCTACGAACAAAATTTACAGGAACAACCATTACTTCATCTTTAGAATCACCAAAAACACCTAGCCCTTGCTTTTCTAAAACACCTATGACTGTAAATCGATTACTTAATGTTTTGATTTGTTTTCCTATAACATTTGTTGCTCCATCACCAAAAAGCTGATCTCTTAAAATAGATCCTATAACGGCTACTTTAGCTCCAGTAACAGATTCCTGCTCACTAAAAAAGCGTCCTTCTTCAAAATTTAATGATTCTATTTCATACAAGCCATCTGTAGCATTATCTATTTGAACACTCTCAATGACTTCATCTTCATACTTTACTTTCTGTTGAGGCACATTGATTGTATAATTTATAGCTTTTAGTCCTGGCATACTACGTTGTAGATACTGGTAATCCGCATAATCTACCAGTGGGAATCGTTCTCGTTTCCACCTAGGGATTTCTGTAGGACCAAAAGAGACATGACATATAATCATAATACTTTGATCAAGATTTGACAAACTCCCTTTAATCTGTTTTTCTAATGAATCTACAGCAGCAAGAACTCCTATAATTGAAAAAATACCGACAGTTACCCCCATAAGAGAAAGGAAAGTTCGGAGCTTATTATTACGTAAAGCATTTACTGCAAAACGAAAGCTTTCTTTAAGTACACGTAAGTAAACAAACATCGATATATTTTGGAAAATTTAAAGATAAGACGTCTAACCTCAAAATATGTTACAAAAGTGCCAAATTTATACAACCAAATCTCTTCCTATAAAGTGTTAAATCGCTATTTTTGCCACATATCCAAAATCACATAAAATTTCTATAATGAGCGACGTAAAAAAAACGAGTTCCGCGTTAGTTTCTGTTTTTAATAAAGAAGGTCTTGCACCCCTAGTTCAAAAGCTTCATGATCTGGGAGTTACTCTGTATTCTACAGGAGGAACTCAAAAATTTATTAACGATCTAGGAATTCCTGTCGTACCTGTTGAAGATATTACGTCGTATCCATCTATTTTAGGTGGTCGTGTAAAAACATTACATCCAAAAGTGTTTGGAGGTATTCTTAACAGACAAGATCACGAAGGTGATGTTGCCGAGATGAAGGAGTATGAGATTCCACAACTAGACATTGTCATTGTAGATTTATACCCTTTTGAAAAAACAGTCGCTTCTGGAGCTTCAGAACAAGACATTATAGAAAAGATTGACATTGGAGGAATTTCTTTGATTCGTGCTGCTGCAAAAAACTTTAAAGACACCCTTTGTGTTTCTTCTGTAGATGATTATGCCGAGGTATTACAAATGGTTACTGACGGTGAAGGAACCACAACACTAGCAGATCGTAAGCGATTTGCAGCGAAGTCTTTTGGTGTTTCTTCTCATTATGATACTGCCATCTTTAATTACTTTAATGCAGATCACGAGATTCCTGCATTAAAAGTAAGTGAGCATCATGGAAAAGTACTTCGTTATGGAGAAAACCCACACCAACGCGGATTCTTCTTTGGTGATTTTGATGCAATGTTTGACAAACTTCACGGAAAAGAACTTTCTTATAACAACCTATTAGATGTAGATGCAGCTGTCAACTTAATGAATGAGTTTGCAGGAGAAGCCCCTACATTTGCTATTTTAAAACATAACAATGCGTGTGGATTTGCACAACGTGACACCATGCATACGGCCTATGTAGACGCCCTTGCAGGAGATCCTACAAGTGCTTTTGGAGGTGTTCTTATTGCAAACAACACTATAGACAAGGCTACTGCCCAAGAAATACACAAACTATTTTGTGAAGTAGTGATCGCTCCTTCCTATGACGATGATGCCTTAGAAGTTTTAAAAGGAAAGAAAAATAGAATTATCCTTATTCAAAAAGAGGCTGTATTACCAGAAACGATGGTGCGCACGTGTCTTAATGGAACTCTTGTTCAAGATAGAGATACACAAACAGACTCAAAAGAAAATTTAACACAAGCTACACATACTAAACCTACAGATAGAGAGTTAGAAGACTTACTATTTGCTTCAAAAATATGTAAGCATACAAAGTCAAACACCATTGTGTTTTGTAAGAACAAGCAACTTTGTGCAAGTGGTACTGGTCAAACATCAAGAGTAGATGCCTTACGTCAAGCGATTGAAAAAGCAACCTCTTTTAATTTTGATCTTAAAGGAGCGGTGATGGCAAGTGATGCTTTCTTCCCGTTTCCAGATTGTGTAGAGATTGCAGACAACGCAGGAATCACGGCTGTTATTCAACCAGGAGGATCTATAAAAGATCAACTTACGATAGATTATTGCAACGAGCATAAAATATCTATGGTCATGACTGGCATACGCCATTTTAAACATTAATTGTTTAGTATCTTATACGCTTTCGCGAAAGCGCATAAAAACATAATATTATTTGTACATTTAGAGAATACGACAAACCAATTTAAAATTTAATACCCTATCTCGCCCTATGGGATTTTTTGATTTCCTAACTGAAGACATTGCCATTGACCTTGGTACTGCAAACACACTGATTATTCACAATGGTAAAGTCGTGGTGGATAGCCCTTCTATTGTTGCCCGTGATCGCACTACAAAAAAGATTATTGCTGTAGGAAAAGAAGCGGCACAAATGCAAGGAAAAACCCATGAAAACATAAAGACAATACGCCCTCTTAAAGATGGGGTGATTGCAGATTTTGATGCTAGTGAGCAAATGATCAGTATGTTTATCAAAGAAATTCCTGCACTTAAGAAAAAATTATTCCCACCTGCATTACGTATGGTCATCTGTATTCCTTCAGGAATTACAGAGGTAGAGATGCGTGCGGTAAAGGAAAGTGCAGAGCGTGTTAATGGTAAAGAAGTATACTTAATTCACGAGCCTATGGCAGCAGCTATTGGTATCGGGGTAGATATTATGCAACCTAAAGGAAATATGATTGTAGATATCGGAGGAGGAACTACCGAGATTGCTGTGATTGCTTTGGGAGGTATTGTATGTGATAAATCAGTAAAAATTGCAGGAGACGTATTTACAAATGATATTGTGTACTATATGCGTACACAACATAACCTTTATGTGGGAGAACGCAGTGCAGAAAGAATAAAAATACAAATAGGAGCCGCTACAGAAGATCTTGAAGTACCACCAGATGAAATGAGTGTTCAAGGACGTGATTTACTTACTGGAAAGCCAAAACAAGTACAAATCACATATAGAGAGATTGCAAAGGCATTAGACAAATCTATTTTACGTATTGAAGATGCTGTGATGGAGACTTTATCACAAACCCCTCCAGAGCTCGCTGCCGATATTTATAATACGGGAATCTATCTTGCCGGTGGAGGATCTATGCTTAGAGGTCTAGACAAACGTCTTTCTCAAAAAACAGATCTCCCTGTCTACATAGCAGAAGATCCCTTAAGAGCGGTTGTTAGAGGGACAGGTATTTGCCTCAAAAACATTCCTAAATACAAAAGCGTACTCATCAAATAACCTGACGTTGACCCATGCAGCAGATCATCAATTTTTTGATAAGGAATAAAAACTTCCTACTGTTTGCCTTTTTATTTTTCATCTCGCTTGTATGTACGATTCAATCGCATTCTTATCATAAGAGTAAGTTTATCCATTCGGCAAATTTTCTCACTGGAGGTGTTTATGAATCAGCAAGTACTATCCAGGATTATTTTCATCTTAAAACATACAATCAACAATTATTAGAAGAAAATGCCCGCTTGCGCGAAAATGATTCCAAGCTTCGTTCACGCGTTACTCAATTTGACTCCCTAACACTTTACAACACCTTAGAAGAGCAATACACTTATACCCCTGCAAGAGTCATTAAAAACTCGTATTCTAAAACAGATAACATCATTACATTAAAAATAGGCGAAAGAGATAGCATTTTTCCTGGAATGGGAGTGATCACTAGTCAAGGAATTGTAGGTTTTATCGAAAAGACGTCTACAAAATACAGCACCGTATTATCTATATTAAACGGCAATTTTAAAACCAATGCAAAATTACGTTCTTCAGATCATTCAGGAACTTTAGAATGGAATGGAGAATATCCTAATATCATGACGGTTATTGATATGCAAGAACAAGCTCCTGTAAAAATTGGAGACACTATAGAAACAAGTGGTCAATCTGCTATTTTCCCGAAAGGAATTCCTATTGGAACCATTGAAAATTTCACACTTGATAATAGTAAAAATTTCTATACATTATCTGTACGACTATTTAATGACATGACAAACTTAGGTCACGTATACGTTATAGAAAACAAAGACAAAGAAGAAATCAAAAGATTAGAAAATAACAACACTAATGAAGAAGAATAGCGTCCTCATAAATAGTGTCCGTTTTATAACCTTACTATTGGCACAAGTTTTTGTGTTTAATAATATTGATTTTATGGGGTATCTCAATCCATACCCTTATGTATTATTTATTCTTGTATTTCCTTTTAATGCAAATCGTTCTCTTTATCTATGTATTGCATTTTTAACAGGGCTTACGCTAGATATGTTTGGAAACAGTGGAGGAATGCACGCAGCAGCCTGCCTTTTTATAGCGTATTTTAGACCTATAGCGCTACGACTTACTTTTGGTGTAAGTTATGAATACAATGCCATTAAACTTCCAAATGTATCTTTTTATGAACGCTTAGTATACATTTCAAGTCTTGTGTTTGTGCATCATCTTATACTCTTCTCTTTAGAAGTTTTTAACATTTCAAGTATACTTTACATCCTAAAAAAAACGTTGTTTACAGGTATATTCACGAGTATTCTTTGTCTCATATTTAATATTATTTTTAGTAGTCGTCAAGAATGAGAAAACTATTACTTCTTTCTATTGTACTTAGTACCGGCCTATTATTTATGGGAAGGCTTTTCTATTTGCAGATTTATGACACTTCTGCTGTTATAAAATCAGAAAACAACGCCATAAAAGTTGTATATGATTATCCTCAACGCGGTCATATTTATGATCGTAATAATAAATTACTGGTTTCAAATCAATCTTCTTATGATCTTATGGTCATCCCAAAAGATGTAAAGCCATTTGACTCGTTAAGTTTATGTAAATTATTAAATATCCCCCTAGAAAAATTAAAAAAAGAATTAAATAGAGCCAGAGTATTTTCTCCAAGATTACCTTCTCCTATTGTTTCTACGATGTCTCAGGATGAGTATGCGTATTTAGGTGAACAGATGCATAAATACCAAGGGTTTTATATCCAAAAACGTTCTTTACGTGATTACCAAATAGATTTTGGCGCCAACTTCTTAGGGTACATACAAGAAGTAAATCAAAGTATGATAAGAAAAGATCCTTATTATATCTCTGGGGATTTGATAGGCCGTCAAGGAGTAGAACAACAATACGAAGAAGTATTACGAGGAATAAAAGGGGTAAAAAGATTTCAAAAAAACCGATTCAATAAAGTCATTGCTCCTTACAAAGAAGGTCAACTTGACACATTACCTGTATCTGGAAGCAATATACAGCTCACCATAGACGCTGAACTCCAAAAATATGGGGAAGAGCTCATGGTTAATAAACGCGGTGGTATTGTTGCGATAGAACCTGCTACTGGTGAAATCCTTGCGCTTATCGCAGCACCAAATTATGATCCTGCTTTACTCGTAGGTAGAGAACGCTCTAAAAATTATACACAGTTAGATGCAGACAGCATTGCAAAACCTTTATTTGACAGAGTACTTCTGGGAGAATACGCACCGGGATCTCCGTTTAAGGCATTGACATCACTTATCGCATTACAAGAAGGCGTTTTAACTACTGAGAACAAAGTGTATTGTAACGGCGGGTATCGCTATGGGGGGAAAAAACCATTAGGCTGTCACCATCATAAAAGCCCCGTACAACTTATTACGGGTATTGCTTATTCCTGTAATAGTTATTTTGCCACTGTATATCGCAATACCATAGACAAATACAAGACGCCTCAAGAAGGTATTGAAAGGTGGAAATCACACTTAGCAAGTTTTGGTCTTGGTAATTTTATGGGGTATGACCTTCCAACAGGTAGAAGAGGTTTAATCCCAAGTGCAAGTCGCTATAATAAAATATATAATTACCCTACATACCGCTGGGGGACGACTGCAACTATTTCTAATGCCATAGGACAAGGAGAAGTACTCATGACTCCTATCCAAATGGTGAATTTTACAGCGGCAATAGCAAATAGAGGTTGGTTTTACAAACCACATATTATTAAGAATATAAAAGGAATAGATACCATTCCTTCCATATATAAAGAAAAGCAGATTACCACTATTGATCCTCAACATTTTGAACCTGTCGTACAAGGGCTCAATGATGTATATAACTATGGAACAGCAAGTTTTCTTAAAATACCAGGCATAGACATATGTGGAAAGACAGGCACCGCAGAGAACTATGCTAAGATTAGTGGAAAAACTGTGCAGTTAACAGACCACTCTGTATTTGTTGCTTTTGCACCTAAAGACAATCCAAAAATAGCCATTGCTGTATTTGTAGAAAATGGACATTGGGGATCTAACTATGGTGGTCGTATTGCCTCTATTATGATAGAAAAATATCTTAAAGGTGAAGTAACTAGAAAGGATTTAGAAAACTGGGTACTTACACACAGTCTTGAAGAAGAATATGCAAAACCACTAAGTGGTAAGCCATTTCCTATTAATGGCGGAAAGAAAATAAGTGCTAAATTCTTGGCAGAAGAAAATCAAGAATTATGAGTACTGGATCTCGCAGTGTAGGTAGTTTTGACTGGGTTCTTATTTTATTATACCTAGCGCTTATAAGTATAGGTTGGTTAAGCATATACTCTGCATCCTACAATCCTGATGTAGAAAATTTCTTTAGTCTCAGAAATCTTCATTTCAAGCAATTGCTCTGGATTGGTTTAGGCTTTATCATCATTACATTTATATTATTTTTAGATAGTAAATTTTTTGAACGGTTTTCGAGTTTAATATATGTGGCCGCTATTATATCTCTCATTCTTTTATTTCCACTAGGTAAAAATATAAATGGAGCAACGAGTTGGTTTGCGTTCGGTTCTTTTACATTGCAACCTAGTGAGTTTGCAAAAGTAGCCACCGCACTTGCACTAGCCAAGTACTTAAGTGATATCCAGACCAACATAAAGACATTACAAGATCAATTAAGGGCTTTTCTTATCATTGCTATTCCTGCGCTTGTGATTATACCTCAACCAGATCCAGGGAGCGCTCTGGTATACGCTGCATTCTTTTTCCCGCTCTATAGAGAAGGTATTGCTGCCGTATATCTAATTTTAGGGGCTTCGGTGATTACTTTATTTGTGCTAACCCTTCTATTTGGTCCTTTATATATTGCGCTTGGGGCTGCTACTATTGCTATTTTACTTTTTCTAAAGAATAGAAAAAAGCGACCTTCAAGATCACTCTACTTGGGTATTATTCTGGCGTGTACTTTATTTTCCTTTTCTGTGAATTACATTTTTGAAAATGTGTTTCAACAACGCCATAGAGATCGATTTAATATTGTTTTAGGTAAGGAAGCAGACACCCAAAGTATAGGATACAACACGCGTCAAAGTGAGATCGCAATTGGCAATGGAGGATGGACAGGTCAAGGCTTTTTACAGGGTACTCAGACTACAGGAAAATTTGTTCCAGAACAAGACACAGATTATATTTTTAGTGCTGTAGGAGAAGAATGGGGCTTTTTAGGAAGCACGCTCGTCGTTATTCTTTTTGTACTTCTTATTCTCAGGATTATACAGCTCTCCGAAAAACAGAAAAATGAATTTAGCCGAATCTATGGTTATAGTGTTGCGGGGATTATTTTTATTCACTTTGCGGTTAATGTAGGGATGGTTACAGGATTACTACCCACGATAGGAATACCTCTCCCCTTCTTCAGCTACGGAGGCTCAGGCTTCTGGGGGTTCACAATTTTACTGTTTATATTTATTAAGTTGGATGGTAATCGAGTCAACGAATGGTAAATAGCTATTAGATTTTAGAACGTTTCACTCTTAGATTATTAATGCATTATGACTATCTGAAAATTGGGGTGGTTGTTCTATAGAATTTGTAGTTTTTCTGCACAAATTATAGAGA
>JBLHOX010000079.1:0-9658 GCA_047623725.1 Dokdonia sp.
TTTTCTTGACCACAACCTAATAACAGAAAGGCGAAACATATGGTTAAAAAGTATTTCATTAGCTTTTTGAAAATATCATTTGCACATTACCAATTCCTTTAACAATACGATCTACAATAAATGTATTATTTTCAAAATGACCTTTACCATTAAACTGAGTCGTTAATACTTCATAGGTCTTATTATCATTGGTTATAGCTGTGCCTATCTTTTGTTTTCCTTCAAAAATAGAGAGGTTATCTTCTGCTACAACAAGGGTGTAAAAACCATCGGCACTTTGATACGTGCCTACTATAGGCAAGATCTCCATTACCTCTTCTACCGCTACAACAACCTCTTTTTGCTTTGGGGTTATTGTCTCTTCTACTATCTCAACTTCAGCCCCTTTGCGGGTAATAGTCGCCTTAGGCTCTATGCTTTCTTGAGGTTTTCCATTGTAGGCATATTCTAATTCTTGTATAGAAATAAATGCATTACGCAGTGCCTCATGATAGGCTCTTTTAAATTCTTTATTTTTACTCTTTCCCTGTTCAGATATATAAATCACTTTTCCATCACAATCTTTCAAAATGACTTTCATTCTCGCAATAAGCAAGTTAGAATCACTTTCTAGATTTGCATATAGTACATTACAACTACCAATCTCAACTCCAAAAGGTTTTTGATCTCTTGCTCTGTAGGAATCAAATCCATACTTATTAAATAAGAATTGTGTAAGTGAGTTTAACTGATATTCGTCTATGCTTTTTGCAAAGTCATATTGTTCTGGAATGATTACATATTGATAATCATTTACGCTTTGCGCAAAAGAAGAGAAATGTATCAGTAATAGTAGTGCAATTAAGTGTAGCTTCATTTTTTATTCAGGATCAAAAAGTAACTGAAAACCAAACTGTATAGAAGCACTTTGTGCCTTTGTCAGGTTGGAATAATCTAATATATTATCTGCTGCAAGGTAAACATTAAATTTGTTAATTTTTGTTGATAGTAGCAGCCCTAAATTTCTGTTGGAAAACGCATCATACGTATAAGTCATTTTGGTTCTTAAAAAACGATTCCAAGTCCTATCTATATAAACCGTAGCGGCACCTTGAAGCGCTTTTGGACGTTTTATACCATATAAATGAACACCTACATTAGTAGCATATCGATCTACTCCACTATTTGTACAATCACAATCACCATTAAGGTTTCTACCAAAACCTTTATTTACAGAGGCATTAAACTTAGTAGGGCGCCACGTAGTATAGCTATTTTCTAACTCATCTTCATAAGGAAGGTTTTCTTCAAACTCATCTTCTAGGTTTTGCCAATAGTCAGTTAATTCATCTCCATCCAAAACATCAGGGAATTGCAAATCTATCCCACTCGTTGCATAACTACCGGACACTCTATAATTACGTAAATCTTTTGTGTGAAAAATAGCTCCTACATCAATAATACTAGCCGTTGCCGTCCAGTAACTATTAAACGTATACGTCCCTCCTATATCAAAACCTACTCCAAGATTATTACTTAGGATAGCTCTTCCTAAAGCTTTTCCTGCACCAGCATCTCCATCTACAATAGAACGCAGTCCAGATGTATTAGCTGTTAATAATGCATCTTGAACTTGGTGTTGTAAAAGATTAGAACCTTCAGGAGTTGTTCTTGTTATAAAAAAGCCTTCATTATCTGTACTATTAATATTTGCAATACTCATATATAATTTTGCCCGCGCCCCTACTCTCAATTTTTTAGAAATCTCTTTATTAACTCCAAAGTGATACACCGAAAGTACCTCAGCAGCGACAGAGACATCTGAGAATTGAAAAGGCGTATTTAAGTAATTGGCATTCCCTTCATAAGCTAGAACGGCAATATCTTTTGGGAAATAAGCAATTACATCTGTTTCTTGATAAAGACCTGCCGAATAATAGTTCTCAGTAAATTTACTTTTCCATCCAAAAGAAATTAACTCTAATTGCTGGTTAACAACAAAAGCATCTTTACTATCTAAGCTAAAGATAGCATCACGAATACGTGTATTAATATCACCTCCTTCTTGAAAAATATCATAGGCACTCACCCCTGTAGAGCCTGCGTTAAATGAAATTCCTGAAAAAAACGGAATCCCAATATGCTTTTCAAAAGAGATTGCTGCTCCTGGGTTACTTAAAAGGGTTTGTGGCAAATCATCCACATTATAGAGCAATTGCTTATTTTGCGCACATACGTGTGTCACTAAAAAGCTTATGTATATAAAAAAAACTACGCGCATACTACTATTATAAATCAGAAAACTCAAGTTTATAGATAGCCTTACTTTGAAGAGACAGCTCTCCGTTTATAGGAGCTCCATTTGTAGTAAGGATCACTTCATTTGCCAGTAGTCGTGAATTACTTATCGCAAGAATATCTTCTTCACTCAATACTTGGTTAAACTCGGTTCTTTGCACAGAACCATCTGGAGAAGAAGTAATTTCAAAGAAGATAACTAATTGTTCTTGTCCTCCGCCATTTATGAAAGCTGTACGATTTACAAGGGATTGCCCAAAGGTATTATCTACTTGAAAATCTAAAATAACCTCCTTTAGATTCTCTCTTATATAGTCATCATCAAGAAACTCTAACCTAGTTGTATCACGTACGGTAAGGACTACTTCTTGTGTATCTACATTTTCAAAATCTGAAGTATCTAATGTAAAGAAAATGAGAGACGCATCTACTGTTGGGCTAAGAACTACATCCTGTGTTTGATCAAAATCTACATCACTTACACAAGACACACATATTGAAAATGTGGTTATGAGTACAACTACGCTTAAACATCGCTGAAAGTATTTCATGGTTTGGGGGAGTTTATTAATTATAACTAAAAACGCATATTTGATAAGTATATTGCTATAAATAATTACGTATTTCTAACAGATCATCTACAACAATTTGCTTATCAGGCATATTTAAATTATGATAATTATAGCAAATTGTTTTCATATTCATGCCTTCTGCACCTAAAATATCTGCTTCATAGGTATCACCTATCATCATGCTTTTTTCTGGGATTGTTTGTGCTGCTTTCAGAGCTACTTCAAAAATACGTGGGTTTGGCTTTTTTGCACCAGCAGCCTCGCTCGTCGTTATTGTATCAAAATAAATAGCAATATTTGAGTTTTTAAGTTTTTTCATTTGCACTTCTTCAAAACCATTTGTAATGATATGAAGTTTATAGTTTTGTTTTAAGTAGTCAAGAAGTTCTACAGTGCCATCAAATAAATAATTATGATCAGGTAGATGTTCTATATAATCTTCAGAGAGTTTATCGATCGTATCGTTTGTCACTTTAATATTAAGTATATCAAATGTCTTTTTGAATCTACCATAGCGCAACTGAACCTTAGTCACCCTTTCTTCTCTATACCATTTCCAATACTGAAAATTAATAGGGGAATACACGTCTAAAAATTGCTGTAAGTCTACATCAATCTTATTCTTTTCAAATATCTTGGCAAATGCCAAACCTGAATTACGATCAAAATCCCATAAGGTATGGTCTAGGTCAAAAAAAACGTCTGTTATCTCTTTATTCATCTGTTGTTAATAATGTTCTAAATACTTTTTTACTGTATATATTGGTGAAGTCTGAATTTGAAAAAGCTATCAAAAATAAGCCATTTACATTTTTCACAGCATTTTTAATTCTTTCTAAACGTACTTGATCTATGGTTTGCTTGTTAGCATCAATAATTGCATTTACGTGAATACAAAATGGATATATCATAAGCGGTGTTTGTATTTCATAATCCAAATCATAAAACAAAAACGGCGTACTTGTACTCGCTCTAAACCCAGGTGTATCTGGATAGCCCATCGTATAATCTTCTACTATTTCTTGATCCAAAAGATCTCTGTAACTATTAGGTAATATGAGTTTACAATCTGTAATTCTAGTTTGTCTTAAAGGCCTGTTCGTGATATGCTCTATTCGTTTTTTTTCTTCTTTTAAAGTGGCCACAGATTGCGATGCTCTTTTAGAGACAAGCAATCCCACACTTGAATAATCTCCAACCATTTTTATTAATGATTGAAAACTACGTTTACTGTATTTTATATTTTTACTATCGGCTGTGTAATCCCCTAGTTCAAAAAACAGTTTAAATCGAGTTGAAGATTGCTTTTGAACATTGACTAACCAGTTAAATACATCATAAGGATCTTTGCGTAATCCTAATAATACTTGTGTGCGTATGAAATTTCGCTTTAAGCGAAAATTTATAAAATCACGCCCATAACCACCTACAGTTCGCAAAAACCCTACCTTCCGGTATGCATACGCTTGAGGCACATCAATAACAACCTGAGTTGTATATTGAGATTCTTTGAGTGTATAACTAGGAAAAGATGCGGTTAATATCTCCTTAAAACGCTGAATCCAAATATCTACAATAGGACGGTCTAAAAAGGTGTTATTATAGGCTATACTTTCACTTGCTGGAAAACGCCCTAGCGTATCCTTTACGTGTGGCAAATATTCTTCATACCGACTTAACATATAAAAGGTAGCACCAAATATATCATAAGGTACTATGGTATCTGCAATCTTTGAAGCAAAAAAACAAGGTACTCCATCCCAATCCTGTAATTGGATTTCTACATCCATAACGCCTTGCTCAAAAAGAAGATCTACCGCACTAATGTGCAGTTCATTTCCTAATTGCTTATGTGTATACGATAATTTTGGTCCATCATGCGCTACAAAATCTTCTACTTTACTTGTAAAAGACACCTTTATTCCTAATACTCTTGCACATATATGCTTAAACGTATAGGTAACTCTAGGTGTAATCTTATGAGTATAGACAAGTAACATTAAAAATAGATATTAAACCTGGATTATGTGTTAAACCAATTAAAACATAAAATAAGATGAATAATTTGTTTCTGTTGCATTCAAATTTCAATATAAAATAAAACCGTAACTAAAGCTATGATTTAATTTTCTATTTCATCTGAACACACCATAATTCAAATTCTTTTATCTGATTTTACATTCTAAGTGGTATTAGAACTTCGTGATGAAACTTGAAAATGTAATAAAATACGACATTTTCTGAGTTTCAACATAGCACCGCTATGATTAAACTCAAAAACGTAATGTAATGGTATATTTTGAAGCATCTTCAAGTTGTAATAGATTTTCTAATGCATAATGCTGGTTAAAGCAAGCCATCATCGGCAAAGCTAAAATACGCCTTTTCGGTTACAATAATATGATCCAACACCTTCACATCTAAGCTTGCCGAAGCCACTTTTAGCTTTTGAGTCAACTGTATATCTGACTTACTAGGCTTTAGTGTTCCTGAAGGGTGATTATGTGCTAAAATAATTCCAACGGCATTGAGTTCTAGTGCTATTTTGAGAACCAATCGCACATCGACTAATGTGCCGGTAATACCACCTTTGCTTAATTGTTGCTTTTCTAAAATCCGATTGGAGTTATTAAGGTACACCACCCAAAACTCTTCATGAGGCAAGTCTCCTATAATAGGCTGCAATATCTCATATACAGAGGAGGAAGATGTTATTCGCTTTCGCGAAAGCGAATCACCCCCATTTCTTCGCCTCCCGAGTTCAAGAGCTGCTGCGATCGAAACGGCTTTTGCCTCGCCAATTCCCTTAAACTTCATAAGATCCTTAATGGTGCGTTTTCCTAATTCTGAAAGATTGTTTGAAGAACCGGCTAGAATACGTTTACTCAAACCAACGGCGCTATCTTCTCGATTACCCGATCCTATAAGGATCGCGACGAGTTCTGCATCTGAAAGGGCTAATCTTCCCTTATTTACTAATTTTTCACGGGGGCGGTCATCCTCCGACCAATTCTTGATCGAGAATGAAACTTGTTTTTCTGACATAATAAAACTTATTTTTCTGACATCACTAATGTAGAAAATATGATTATAAAATTCATAACTTTTACATTAAGAATTATTTATAGTAATTTTAAGGGGTTAATTCTAACTTGAAGTTACCTTCCAATACTAAAATATAGTCTTATGAAATCACTATTTGACCCAGAAGCATATACCGAGATTCGTACACGCTTTGATGCACTTTCAGAAGATAGCGAACGCCAATGGGGTAAAATGACCACTGGACAAATGCTACGTCATTGTCAGGCGCCTTTAAATATTATCCTAGAAAAAGAAGATTATGGCTTTAAACCGAATTGGTTGATCAATTTTCTATTTAAAAAGTCGATGTATAGTGATACCCTTTGGAGAAAAGGACTTCCAACAGCAAAGCCTTTAAAAGAAACAGAACCTAGAGTCTTTGCACAAGAAAAAGCAGATCTAGAAGGCTTATTAGATGAGTTAAACAGTCTGCGCGATCGTGAAGAATGGGCACCACATCCATCTTTTGGAAAATTCACAAAAGAGCAATACGGCAAGATGCAATACAAACACTTAGACCATCATTTGAGACAGTTTGGTGTTTGAAATAAAACGTAGAATTACAAATGTTGAACGACGAATCAAAAAAGAATAAAGAATAGAGAGAAAAGATATAGTATACGGTATCGATCCCTTAATCTTTGTTATTTTAAACAGGGTGGTTGTTTTCTATTTTTTGTAATCTACGAAGCACAAAAAATATCTCATAATAAATTCAATATTATATCTTTTGAAGTAGAATCTTGTGTAATTATATCTATTAAATCAGGATGATATACAGGCTTGTAGATATTAGAAACTTTATCATCTCTTTGAATATTCACACTAAGATACTTTGCCAAATTTGTAGAGTTTTCAATTATAGTAACTCTTAAATTATCATAGCTAATCAACAAATAGTATTCAGCATTTAATTTTGAACTTAATTCTAAAACTTCATCCAACCATCTATCTTTCCAGTCAATATAATTTGTTGAAAAACTAAATCCAGAATTCATGTAAATAGAAGCTTGTATGAAAGTAGATTTAATAAATGTTATTTGATCTCTCGTACATTGAAAATGTATTGATTCATCTCCTTTTTTGAAATTATTTGATGAATATAGAAGTTTAATTGTATCATCAAGCCAGTATACTCCATCACTGTGTAATAAAGCGCTATTAACAAAACCTCCCACGCCTTTCACATATGAATTAGAATTAAGTATTAAACATTGAAAAATAGCAGTAATACTTACTAAAAAATCTTTTGATTTTAAATCTTTAGCAGATAGATCCATTAATGCCCTAATTAATGGATCTCTTAAATTTTGTTGATCAACTCCATTACCGATCATCATAAAACCTTCAGTAGAACTGATAGTGAATTTATTTTTAGTAAATGTGATCATTTTTATAGAAACACCATCAGAAACACCAAATATAAATTCATTGTTTTCAGGTTTTGCCTCTTCGAAGTAATCTTTTAAAATTTTAGCAATTCCATCATTAGGAGAGGATAAAATACGAATTTCAAGATCTTGAATAATTTCCCTTCCTTTTATAGTTGATCCTGAAAATGCAACTATAAATTTATTAGTAACTTGATATATCTTTTGAGAACTTTCTATAACTTTACAACCATTTACATCATCAATTATGTTTCCTAGAGAACTAGTTGAAGGCTCATAATACTTACCATCTATATGTCCTCCAGTTTTAATAGAATTTGGTACTGTTTCGACAGAATCTGCAATAATATGAACTGTTCCTCTATATAATACACCAATGATAAGAGTCATATCTATATTATCCCTTTCACCTCTTCAAAATCCAATCCACCATAATTACCACTGCTCATTAATAACAAAGCGGTATTTTCAAAAGTTTGACCAAATAAGAATTCTTTAAATTGGGTTGGATCTGTATAAATGATAAGGTCTTCTCTTTGAAAAGCGTTTGCGATTTGCTCTTCCGTTACTTTTTCTAATTTTTTAATCTCAACAGCATGTGGAGAATAAAACACTACCGCGACATCTGCCGCGTCAAGAGCGCCTTGATATTCGGTAAGAAATTCAGCATTCAGACTGCTGTACGTATGTAATTCTAAACAAGCCACTAGCGTTCTGTCCGGATATTGCTCTTTGACAGCATTGGTCGTCGCACTTACTTTAGAAGGGCTATGTGCAAAATCTTTATAGGCTACATTAGTAGCGCTCTCTGCTATTTTTTCTAAACGTTTTGAAGCCCCTTTAAAAGTGGCAATCGCTTCATGAAAATCTTCTTCGACAACACCCATGTGTTGGCAAATCCATTTAGCACCTGCAAGATTATTTAAATTGTGTTTTCCAAAAATCTCCACAGGCATCAGCCCTTCTGGAGTATCTAACAGCGTCTCCCCATTTTCAACTTCATAAACCGGAGTTTCATAAGGATACTTCTTGATATGAGCAGTCGCATTATCGACGACATTCACGACTTCTGCATCTTCTGTATTGTATATCATCGCTCCCCCATTAGTCATGCTATTAACAAAAATCTGAAACTGCTCCACATAATTTTCAAATGTTGGAAATACATTAATGTGATCCCAAGCAATCCCGCTTAACAAGGCAATATTGGGTTTGTATAAATGAAATTTAGGACGACGATCTATAGGGCTACTCAAGTACTCATCTCCTTCTAGAACGATAAAGTCATTCTCCTCTGTAAGATGCACCATGGTTTCAAAACCTTCTAGTTGTGCTCCTACCATATAATCTACTTCCTTTTCCCAATAATGCATCACATGCAAAATCATAGACGTGATCGTCGTTTTTCCGTGTGATCCACCTATTACCACACGTGTTTTATTCTTTGATTGCTCGTATAAATACTCAGGATATGAATACACGGTAAGCCCTAATTCTTGTGCTTTATGCAACTCAGGATTATCTTCTTTTGCATGCATTCCTAAAATAACAGCATCTAGATTACTTGTTATTTTTTCTGGAAACCATCCAAAAGCCGCTGGCAATAATCCATACTTCTCAAGGCGAGATTTAGATGGATCAAAAATCGTATCATCACTTCCAGTGACTTGATATCCTTTATGATGCAATGCTAAGGCTAGATTATGCATGGCTGCACCACCTATAGCTATAAAATGTACGTTCATATATCGTGTGTATAATCAGATTTAAAAATAAGATTAATTCTAGAAAAGATGTCTTTTTATTTTCTATTTCCGCTTTTACGTATGTAAAGTTTATGCTGAGCTGGTCGAAGTACGAAAGCGTACTAAAACTGAATCCCTTAGAAAACCAGAAAAATAAATTTCTATTAAGGAATATTCAAATACTTATGCGTCTGTAAAGAAATTTTCCATTTAGGATTTGCCATGACATAATCGACAATAAGTGGCACCATTTTATCTCTAACTGACCATTCTGGCTGAAGATACAGGATACACTCTTTAGATACTTTTGCAGCTTGCTCTTCGGCAAAAACAAAATCACTTTTATTGTATACAATCACTTTAAGCTCATGCGCTTTTTGAGAAACCTCTTCTTTAGGCAACATTCTCCTTTTGGGAGAGAGACAAATCCAATCCCAATCCCCAGAAAGGTCATACGCTCCAGATGTTTCTATGTGTACCTGTAACCCTCTTGCTTTAAGCAAGCTCGTAAGTGGGTACATATCCCACATCAAAGGTTCACCACCTGTCACTACAATCGTATCGCTATACTTGGCTGCATTATCGGCAA
>JBLHOX010000080.1:0-9619 GCA_047623725.1 Dokdonia sp.
TCTCGCTTAGTTTAAAAGGAGTTCCTAAAGAAGAAAGTAGGAGCGTGATCGCCAAAGCAGGATTATTTGCAGGACTAGGATTTGTCGTCATATATGTAGGTATGATTGCTCTTGGAGCTTCCAATAGCGGTACGTTAGATATAAGTAACCGAACAGAATTATTAAACCTGTTAAGTTATAATACACTTGGAGGCATGGGAAGAACAGCCTTAGGTGTTCTGGTAGCACTTGCTTGTTTTACGACTGCTGTAGGAATTGTCACAGGTACTGCAGATTTCTTTAAGGGATTATTTAATGATTCCCGTAAAGCATACATTGTAACAGCCGTGATAAGTTGTGTGCTAGGTGTTGTGATGGGGCAATTGGATGTACACTCAATTATAGTGGTTGCCTTACCGGCACTTATGTTTATTTATCCGATTACTATTGTTCTCATACTACTGAATGCAATTCCTGAAAAGTATGCATCGGCTCTAGTTTTTAGAGGAGCTGTTTTAATCACTTTTGTTTTTAGTATTCCAGATTTTATTAGAAAGCTAAAGATTGTAAATACACCAGAAAATCCGGATACACCATTATCAGTTTTTGGTGAGTGGATTAAAAATCTTCAAATGGAAATGGAACTTGTCGTTGCAAAAATTCCCTTAATAATACATGAATTTGAATGGCTTGTACCTGCACTACTTACTTTTGTAGTAATAAATGTAGTAGGACTTCTTAGAAAGAAGTCATAAACTAAGAAGGCACTTCATTCTTAAGATTCTTAATCACAGAAAAAGCTCGATCTACCATAATATCTTTAACCAAAATGGTAAACTCATTGGTGGTAGAGATTACTTCGTGCAATGCAATCCCTTCCCAAGCAAGGCGCTTAAAAATTTGATAGTATAATCCAGGTACTTTAGAATTGTCATGCGGTAAATTAATACTAATAGCCGATAGGTTTTCTTGAATGCTTAATTGTGTTTCTTCTGTAAAACTGGTAATGATTTTGTTTTTCTCTGAAGAAGAAATAATAATATTACTCTCTAAAATTCCTCTGGTAAAAGCATAAAAAATGCCTCTATCGGTTGTGATTTGTTCTAGAATCTTCGCATGACTTCGTATTAAAGTAGAAGAGTTTTGAAATGTAAAATCCGTAAGATTAGAACGCACGGTAATATCTCCTAAGTTTTTAAGAATACGTTGCATCTTCAAACTATTACTCGCATGAATAGGCGGATTATACCTACGTAATGCCATCATAATAGCACCTGTTTTTATAGATTTATGTAGCCGTTTTTCTATAATAGGCTGTAAGTGTTCTGCGAGGGCAGAATAATTAATAATATTCTTTGATAGTCCTTCTTCAATAAAAGGTTGTGTGATGATAATTTCTTCAACACAGGATGCAATAGTTTTCATTTTGTTAATTATATAACATATTGTGTAAAATTAGAATAATTTTTTCATTTACAAGGTTTAGATACTTCATAAGAATAGATTTGCCATCATAAATGTTAGATACTCATGCGTGTACTTAAATTTGGAGGAACTTCTGTCGGATCTGTAGAAAATATGATTCAGGTGAAGGATATCATCAACGATCAAGAAAAAAAAATAGTAGTGTTGTCTGCGATGTCAGGAACAACAAATGCCTTAGTCGCTATCTCTGATGATAGTAAAGAAGGAGATAAAAGCAAAGCTTCTGCGCGTATAGATGCCTTAAAGGCTTTGTATGCTACTACGATTCAATCGTTGTTTTCTGATGCTGAGATATTGTATGATGTACAAGAATACGTGCAAGATATATTCTATGATTTAAGAACGACTATAGATAAAGTACATGACCCATTGGTGTACAACACCATTGTCTCTTATGGCGAGTTGCTCTCTAGCTATATATTTAGCGAGTACTTACGACAAGAAGGTATAAAAGTTCAATTGCTACCCGCATTGGACTTTATGAGAATAGATAGAAATAATGAGCCAGATACCTTTTATATCCGTCAGAATATCCATCGTAGTATAGATGATTTGCCAGCAGCAGATATCTATATTACACAAGGTTTTATCTGTCTTGATGTAGATGGGAATATATCCAATCTACAACGCGGAGGAAGTGATTATACTGCTACGATTATTGGTGCAGCAGTCCGTGCAGAAGAAGTCCAGATATGGACAGACATAGATGGATTTCATAACAATGACCCCCGTTTTGTACATAAAACAACACCCATCTCAAACCTGTCTTTTGATGAAGCAGCAGAGCTTGCCTATTTTGGCGCCAAAATTTTGCACCCGCAAACGGTGATGCCTGTTCGCGAACTGGATATTCCTGTACGATTAAAAAACACTATGGAGCCTCATTCTCATGGAACGCTCATTACCAATAGTGTGCACGGAGAAGGCATTAAAGCGATTGCCGCAAAAGATGGTATTACCGCTATAAAAATAAAATCAGGTAGAATGCTACTCGCTCATGGCTTTCTTAAAAAGATTTTTGAAATCTTTGAGCGCTATGAGACGGCTATAGATATGATTACTACCTCAGAAATTGCAGTGTCATTGACCATAGATGATACTACATATCTAGATCCTATTGTAGAAGAGCTGGAGCGATTTTCTTTTGTAGAAGTAGATCAACAGCAATCTATTGTTTGCTTAGTCGGAAATTCTATTATATATCATAGCCAAACCCATAAATTATTTCAAATCCTCCAAGATGTCGATGTCCGTATGATCTCTTATGGAGGAAGTCACAATAATATTTCTTTATTGATCCATTCGGATCATAAAGTGAATACCCTACAACGGTTGCACACCTATCTTTTTGATGCTGTAACTGTGTAAAATAAATGAAAAAGGAAGTTGCGTTAGTTTCGTTATTTATTGATGAGAGATTGCCAGTTTGGGTAGTCTCTCTTTTTATGCTTTCGCGAAAGCGTACCGAGGCAATAACCCTGTCCAAAATAAGATGTTTTGATGCTTATTTATGAACCCTGTATTTTAGGGAATGTTCAATAAAAATATCTCAAAGTATGAACATTGATATGTGAAATAAACTCTTTCTGGATGACATAAATATTTCTTTAAAAACTAGCAGTCAGTACACTAAAAAAAACTTATTTAGATAACACTTATTAAATGTTCAAAAATAAAGCTTATGTTTGGCCTGCGAGTGTGTGTTTTATCTAAACTATATCTTGCACAAAAGAGTAATAACTAACCTAAAGAACTATGAGGGGCATTATTTTATGTATGGCAATATTGACACTATTTGTATCTTGTCAAAATGATGATGATTATCAAGAGATTGATCAATCATTAATAGATGATACGTTACAAGAATTAATACTAGAAGCGTCAGATGGAGAAGGGAATTCATTTTTTATACTACCAGATAGTGACGATTACGGCTTGATTCCTCAAGATCCTTTAAACCCTATTACTTCTGCAAAAGTTGCTTTAGGGCAATTATTATTACACGATACAGCTATGGGAGGCGCTCCTAAGATAGAAGGGCGAGAATTTCAATATGCGTGTGCTACGTGTCACCCCGTGGCAGCTGGTTTTAATTCAGGTAGAAGACAAGGTATTGGAGAAGGCGGACTTGGTTTTGGAATCAAAGGTGAAGGACGTTTTGTAGATCCATCGATGCCTCTAGATTCACTAGATGTACAACCTGTACGAGTGCCTACCTTATTAAACTTGGCTTATCAGGATGTTGCATTGTGGGATGGTCGTTTTGGAGGGACAGGTACTAATGAAGGTACAGAAGCAGGATGGGATCTTATTCCAGAAAACTTTGAAGGATTTCAAGGAATTGAAGTACAAGCTATGCAAGGACAAGACGAGCATAGACTTCTAGTAGATGAAGCTTTTGCAGATACCTATGGATACAGAGATTTATTTGATGCCGCTTTTTCAGATGTATCAGGACCAGATCGCTATTCTAGAAGAACAGCAGCACTAGCTATCGCAGCTTTTAATAGAACGTTACTGTCTAACAGAGCACCTTGGCAAGAATACTTAAAAGGAGATATAAGTGCTTTAACAAATCAACAAAAAAGAGGCGCTGCTGTGTTTTTTGATCAAGGAAAATGTGTGCAATGTCATACAGGTCCAGCATTAAAAGATAAAGCATTTCATGCGTTTGGATTTGGAGAGTTTAATGGAGATCCTGATGCTATTATTAAGGATGATGTAGACATCACTGTTGTTGCAAGAGGAAGAGGTAATTTTACTGGAAACTCAGACGACGATTATAAATTTAAAACACCTACACTATACAATCTAGTAGATGGAGGGTTCTTTGGTCACGGAAGCACATTTACATCTGTAAGAGATGTAGTTGTATATAAAAATGAAGGTGAACCTCAAAATACAATCGTACCGTCCGGACAACTAGCAGATGAATTTGGAGGACTAGGATTGACAGAAGGACAAATAGATGATCTTACAGCTTTCTTATCAGAATCGCTCAGAGATAGTGACTTAACAAGATATGTTCCTGATGCATCAAATAGTGGTTTTTGTTTTCCAGCAAATGATCCTATAGCTAGAATAGATCTAGGATGTGACTAAAAAGTAGTCTGTTAAAACAAAAAAAATACTCAATGTATTTCCAATTATGGGAATACATTGAGTATTTTTTTTGTTTTACTAATTAAGTACGCTTTCGTGTTTTGACAAGCTACATATTTTTCGACTTCGCAAATAAACACAGCTCTTTGATTAAGTACAGAAGCTCTATGTTTTCTTATACATTACTACCTAGATTTTTTCAGAGTTTATAATTTTCAAACACTCCATTCGTATAACGTCATACTCTTTTTGTGCATCTATTTCATTTTTGGCGAAGTCGATTTTATCAAGTAAACTTTCGTTAAGGTTTATTTTTGAAATAATTTCGTCAAACTCATCTGTTATAATTTGAATAATTAATATGATGAACTCGCATAATAAATAATGTTCTGAATTTGCAAAAGGTACTTTGTATGTTCTTTTTTCTCTATTGTTAGAAAATACAGGAATGTCCTTTTCTTTAAAATTATAAGCTAATACATAATCTCTATAATTTTGCAGGTTTTTCCACTCATTTATTCTTTTCCTAATCGGTTTAATTGCTTTTCTAACATTGATAATCCTATTAGAGTATTCAGAATGTTTTTAGGAGTAAATTCTCCGTTTAGTTCATCTATAAAGGAACATATAATGATTATTGCGTAATTCTGTAAATTTCCAGAAACAGCTTTTGAAAAAGGAAGTTTTTTATAATGTTCTTACTTATTCATAATATCTTCAATTTCCTCAACGGTAATTGGGATATCACGCATTAAATTAAAAGGAGTTCCACTTTGATTAATGACAACATCATCTTCTAATCGAATACCAAATCCTTCTGCAGGGATATAAATGCCAGGCTCTACCGTAAAGACATTTCCAGTTTGCATAGGCTCATGGAGTAATCCGTAATCGTGAGTGTCTAGTCCCATATGATGGCTAGTTCCATGCATAAAGTATTTTTTATACGCTGGCCAGTCTGGGTTTTCGTTTTGAACATCGGCTTTATCTATAAGCCCTAAGCCTAGTAACTCTGACGTCATTAATTTACCTACCTCTACGTGGTATTGTTCCCAATAGGTTCCAGGAGCAAGCATTTTTGTAGCATCATCTTTTACACGTAGTACAGCATTGTACACTGCTTTTTGGCGATCTGTAAAACGACCATTTACAGGAACGGTACGTGTCATGTCACTTGAGTAATTGGCATATTCAGCACCCACATCCATTAGGATTAAATCACCGTCTTTACACTGTTGGTTGTTTTCTATATAATGCAACACATTGGCACTATTACCCGATGCTACAATAGGCGTATATGCAAATTTTTTGGAGCGATTACGTAAAAACTCATGCATATACTCAGCTTCGATTTCATATTCCCAAACGCCTGGTTTAAGAAATGATAACACACGACGGAATCCTTTATTCGTAATATCACAAGCTGTCTGTATCAAATCGATTTCGATAGGATCTTTTACAGCACGTAAGCGCTGTAGGATAGGATTACTTTTGGCAACGCTATGCGCAGGGTATTTTGCTTTCCACCACTTCGTAAAACGATCTTCACGAGTTTCTGTTTCTACAGATGCACGGTAATGCTCATTGGTATTTACATATACGGTATCTGCATACGTCATCAACTCTGCAAATATTTTTTCTAAATCCTGAAGCCAAAACACCGTTTTTACACCAGAGGTTTTAAGCGCTTTTTCTTTGGTAAGCTTTTCTCCTTCCCAAACAGCAATATGCTCATTGGTTTCTTTTAAGAATAAAATCTCACGGTATTTTTCTTTAGGACAATCTGGAAATAAAACCAGAATAGATTCTTCTTGATCTACACCACTTAAATAAAAAATATCTCTGTGTTGCTCAAATGGCATTGTACTATCTGCACTAATAGGATAGGTGTCATTACTATTTAAAACGGCAAGACTATTTGGCTTCATGTGTGCCATAAAGTTTTTACGATTTTTAATAAAGAGGGTATTGTCTATTAGATGGTATTTCATAGCTGTAGTATTTCAAGATTATATACTCAAAAATAAGGATTGCAGTTTTTAATAAATACGCCAAATGGCATTATTTTATATTTTTCCTAATTCTACTCATATGTCTCAATGAAATCCCCAAAAAAGATGACAAATAATGTAAAGGTACTTTTTGAAGTAATATAGGTTCGTTTTGTAATAATTTTTGATACCGTTCTTCTGGTGATAGCGTCAATAAATCAATACGGTGATCATCAATTTTATATATCTGATTCTCAATAAGATTGTAGTAAAAGGTCTGAAAAGCCTGATTGTTTTGCATAAGATGCTCAAAGTCCTGAATTCTGATGACTTGCAACATACAGTTAGTAACTGCTTTGATATTTTTCCTGGAAGGAACTTTGTTTTTAAAGCTATTAAGGGCAGTCGTGCAGGAGTTTTTTAAGGCGAGATACGTGGTTTTTTCTTCCCCTAAAATATCGAGAGAGTGTTGTAAAATACCTTTTTCTATATAGCAAAAGTACCTAGAGATAGTACCTTTGGTAACAAAAAGTTCGTTTTTTGAAAGTTGAGTTTGATGAAAAGCATCAAGAATTTCGGGAACAAGATGCGCTAACTCTTTATCATTAATGACATCTAGTACATAAGATTTGAAATTGCCATCAGTGTGAGTCATTTTTAATTTCTTCCCTTTTAGGTTTTATCAAAAGTACAACATGTGTTTAGTATTGTGTCTATATACGCTTTCTTGGAACAAAGTGAAAAAGGAGTTTATGCTGAGTTCCGTCGAAGTACGAAAGCACAAGTACCTTAAAATTTTATTAAAACCTCCTAAAATTACATGTCGTTATATGTACTAGTATTATTTATAAATCACTATAAACCAATTATTTAATTATTTAATTATTTTACTTATAAACAGAATGGTTAAAAATTAGCCAAATAAAAGTAATTTACACATAATTGATAGTAATACTATTAAATTTGCAGAATAAGCTATCAAAAATAAAAATAATTTAGATTTCATCGATAATTAACATAACAAATAAAACCAATAACAAATGAAAAAAGGAATAAGTGTATTCGCATCTGTAGTAGCAATGTTATCATTCATCTCTTGTAACGAGACTTCAGAAAAAGTTGTGGCAGAAACTCCAGTCGTTATTGAAACGATGGAAAGGGCACCAGTTAAAAGTATTCATGACTGCTGAGGAGCAGGCTGGGATGTCACCAGATGAAATTATAGGAAGATTAAAGAAAGGAAATGAAAACTTTGTAAATAATAATCTTACCCAACGAGATCACTCAGCACAAAGAAGAAAAGCGACTATAGGGCAGTATCCCAAAGCTATCGTATTATCTTGTGTAGATAGCCGTGTACCTGTTGAAGATGTCTTTGACTTAGGAATTGGAGATATTTTTGTAGCCCGTGTAGCGGGTAATATTGAAAACAAAGATATTGTAGGCTCTATGGAATTTGCGACTGCTGTAGCAGGATCTAAAGTCGTTATTGTTATGGGACACACCTCTTGTGGAGCTGTAAAACATGCCATAGATAATACAGACGCCGCTTCTATGGGTATGAATGCTCTTTCTGATTTACTCGCAGAAATAAAACCTTCTGTAATCGCGACCGAAGTAGATGGAGAAGTGTCTTCAAAAAACGTTGCTTTTACTAATAAAGTGATTCATAATAATGCCACTAAAACAGTAGAAGACATCCGTGAGCAATCGCCAAAAATGGCAGCACTTGAAAAGAGTGGTCAGATTAAAATTGTAGCTGCCGTGTATGATATGGAAACGGGCAAAGTAACATTTAATTAATACTATAAAGCCATGTAAAAAACCACCCAGAAACTCTCCTTGTCTAAGTATTGAAGGCTTCTCGCCAGACCGTATTTACTGGGTGGTATTTCATAATAGTGTGTTCAAGTACCATTCTCCCATTACCTAACTTAATAAAAGAGGCTGTCTTTACTTTTTAGATAGCCTCTTTATTATTGTAAATGGGTTACATCTTTATAAAAAAAATGGGTTACGCTTTCGCGAAAGCGTAACCCATTTTTTTTATATTGTTATTTAGAAAACGTTGTATTTTTCTTGTAAATTATTGTTTATTTACAGTCATAGTGCAAGTTGTGCATCCGTCACAATAATATACGCAATTCCCTAAAATACATGTTTTATCTTTAGAACAAGTACATCCATTACCTCCGGCACATGAGATAGAAGGGCCTCGTTCAAAATCTATGATTTGATTGTCTTTATGATCATCAAAATTTGGGACAACAGCCGAAAAAGAAACTCCTTTATACTGTAATAGTACTTGTGTAGTACTTTCTTCTCCTTTTTTAGAAATCAATTCTGTGCCATTCTTGTATTCATTTTCACTAAAGGCAAAATCAAAAAATGCAATCAGTTTATCTTTTGCGATATGTTCAATAAATATTTCATATCCTTTATGTGTTAAGTTACCAGAAGCGGTAAATTTTTCTCCTAACAATTCATTAGACGTATTGTTGATGATACCATAAGCTGGCTTCTTTATACCACCACCACTTGGGGTTCCTGTGCAAGAACCTGAGCATGAATTTTGTAAACACCCATACCCAGCGCCTGAGTTATAAAAAACTTTGCAGCTATTTTGAGCAGAACAGGTACAAGAATAACTCCCAGACCTTGAAAAACTTACCCCTTCTTTATCATTATACAGTAAAAATTCAAAATCAGACGGTAATTCAATATCAATTTGACTTTCTGAAATAGCACTTACTTTTGTGCCTAGAGGTAATAGCATATCACCTATGGTTGTTTGTTTCTCCAACACTTTAGTAATTACATTTTTTCCTCGAAGGTTATCTTGATTGTCTAACTCACTTTCACAACTCATGAGTGTTGCTATAATCGTAGACAAAATAAATATGGTGAATGATAAGGGTTTAAAATACTTCATAAATACTTGTTTTTAATCTATAGAATTCCTCGAGGTTCTACCTCGGGGTCAAAGAGGAAAGTTTGAAAACGGATAGTTTTCATAAAACTAAAAATAAGTTTTTTCCGCTTGATACCTCGATGGCTCTGCC
>JBLHOX010000081.1:0-9614 GCA_047623725.1 Dokdonia sp.
GTCATTGTGTTGAGGTAAAAAAGGTTCGTCTTTATAGTCCTTCGTTTGCAGGTGACTACATGGAGTATATTGCGAGAACTAAGAACATAGAGGGAAACCGTGCATTAATTGAGGTTCGTTCTTTCAAAATTATTGAAGTTCCTAAAAATCCACCATTCCCAAGTTCTATAGATGTACTACCTGAACCACCATTATCAACAGTAGTTCAGTTTGTTTACGAGACATATTAATAAATTACGAATACAGGAGGATTTTATACATGAGAAAAGCACTTCAAGGTTTAAAAGTAGTTGATCTTACTTCTGCGTTAAATGGACCATTTTGTACAATGATGTTAGCTGATTATGGTGCAGATGTTATAAAAATTGAACCAGTTAATGGTGACCAGTGCCGTACATGGGGACCACTTGATGAAAAGTGTGGTGAAAGTGGGTTTTACTGTTCCATTAACCGTAACAAAAAGGGTACCACTCTTAATCTTAAATCTGAAAAAGGGTTACAGATGTTCTATGAGCTTGTTAAGGATGCTGATATTTTAGTTGAGAACTATAAGGGTGGTGTTACAAAGAAGCTTGGTATTGATTATGAATCTGTAAAGAAGGTTAACCCATCTATTATTTATGCTTCAGGTTCAGGCTTTGGTCAATATGGACCAAACACACACCGTCCTTGCTATGATATTGTGGCACAGGCTATGGGTGGTATGGTTAACCTTACAGGCTTCAAGGATGCAAAACCCTTAAAGGTCGGCTCTGCTGTTGCAGACCACGTTGCAGGTATTTACTTAACGGTAGGAATACTCACGGCTCTTTACAACCGTGAGAAGACAGGTCAGGGTCAGCTTGTTGACGTATCAATGGTGGATACAATCTTTAGTTTGCTTGAGAATTCAATTGTAAACTACACAGTGGGTGGCTTTATCACAGAACGTAACGGAAATGTAGACCAATCTATCGCTCCGTTCGATTTATATGATTGTAAGGATGGTTTCGTTGCGCTTGGAGTAGGTAATAATAAATTGTTCCAAAAATTCTGTGTTGCTATCTGTCATGAAGAACTTCTAGAAGATCCTCGATATGAAACAAATGATTTGCGTTGCAAAAACTATATACCGGACTTACAAAATGTAATCCGTGACTGGTGCAAGGACTACACAAAGAGTGAAATAGAAGGCATGATGGATGAGTCAGGAATCCCATGCGGTCCAGTATTAAATATTAAGGAAGCAATAGAGCATCCACATATTCAGGCTCGTGAAATGATGGTGCATTGTGAGCACCCAACAGCAGGGGACCAGTATTTCCAGGGTTGTGTTGTAAAGCTTTCTGAAACTCCAGGTAGCGTAGATACTCCATCTCCATTGTTAGGACAACACAATGCAGAAGTTTTTGGGCTTACAGAAGAAGAACTTAAAAAGCTGAAGGCAGAAGGTGTACTATAAATTAAGTATATACAAAATATAGAACGTGGGTGCTTTAACAGGCATTCACTTCAAAAATAGGAGGATATAATAATGAGAAAAGTATCTTTTTTAAGCTATAACATGACAACAGCAGATGGAAGTAATCCAGATGGATTAGTGCCAATTGGACGTCAGTTTGATTTAATTGGAGACGTTGAGACAGAAGAAATGATTTTAGTTGATGGTGATGAGTCACTTTGCCTTGGATACCATGATGTTAAATGTTACAAGGACATTTATGTAGGCGATATGGTTGACTTTAAAGCAACTCTTATAAAGGTAGGAAACACATCTCGTGACTGCAAAATCGAAGTTCTCAAGCTTGCTACACCTGCTTTCCGTGAGGGAAAGACGGATTGTAAACCTGGAGATATGGTTTGGTTTGACGAGGCTGTACTTTGTACAGAGGGAACTGTTCGCCTTGTAGTTAAAAAGCCCTTACAGCGTGGAGAGCAGCCAGATGGATTAGTAATTGATCCATGGCGTTCACTTGAGGATTTCCCAGAATAAATCCAAGCTTTAAAAAAAGAAGCTAAACTAAAAATATAAAATAAAGGAGAATCGTGTTATGAATGAACAACAGGCAGTAACATTTCGTTATAGAATGTCAAACCGTGACGTATTTTATGGTGGCGGAGTTGTAAACGGAGCAAGAAACATCACACTTATGAATGATGCAGCAAACCGTCTTATGGCAAAGGTATTTGGAAACACAGGTCATTGTGTTGAGGTAAAAAAGGTTCGTCTTTATAGTCCTTCGTTTGCAGGTGACTACATGGAGTATATTGCGAGAACTAAGAACATAGAGGGAAACCGTGCATTAATTGAGGTTCGTTCTTTCAAGATTATTGAAGTACCTAAAAATCCGCCATTTCCAAGTTCTATTGATGTACTACCTGAACCACCATTATCAACAGTAGTTCAGTTTGTTTACGAAACATATTAATATGAATGTACTAGAATGTATAAAAAAAAGACGGAGCATCCGTAAATATAAGACATGTAAGGTGGAGCATGAGGTGATAGAGCAACTTATTGACTGTGCAAGATGGGCTCCATCCTGGAATAATTGTAAAGCCGTTCGTTATACAGTTATTGAAAAAGACTATGAGATTCAGACAATTGCTCATACCTTGGTAGAACCTGAAAATGTAAATATTGTTAAAAATGCACCAATGCTTCTGGTTCTTTCTAATGTAAAGAAGCGTTCTGGTTACGAAAGAGATGGTTCTACTTCTACCGCTAAGGGAGCAACATGGGAGATGTTTGACACTGGAGTTGCCTGCCAAAATTTTTGCCTTGCAGCAGAGGAGTTGGGACTTGGTACTGTCATTATGGCATCTTTTGACGAAGAAGGAGTTACAAAATTTATTGATTTGCCGGAAGACGAATTGATTATTGCACTAGTTGCATGTGGATATCCAGCAGAAGAGCCAAAAGCTCCAAGAAGAAAAGAAGTTTCACAAATTCTGCGTTATCATTGAAAAAAATACAGGGCGTGTTGTTAAGGTCTATTTTCAGAAGACTTTTGGGTAGGCCTTGTATGCTTTGAAATCCAAAAACACTTATAAATAAGAAGAGACAACCTTGCTATGACATAGTAGCTCAGTCTATGGGGTGAATGGTTAACTTAACTGGATTCCCAAACTAAGATAATTGATAATAATCAATTATCTTAGTTAAAATATTATAGCTTGAATTGTGATGTTAAGTTTAGAGGAGGGAAGTATATGAGCTTTGATTTAACCAAAGAACAAGAAAAAGATAAGGAGAATAGAAATGGATGCATCAAATAATAGTAGTTATAAAAATAGATGGGCAATTTTATTTATAATTGTTATGGTATCTTTTATGTCTACATTAGATAGTAGTATTGTAAATGTAGCTGTACCTGTTATGGCTAAATCTTTAAATGTAACATCAGAGGGTATACAATTAGTAGTAACAAGTTATTTGGTTATTATTTCAGCAACTATATTACTTTTTGGAAGGTTAGGCGATATAGTTGGTAAAACAAAAGTATTCAAGTTTGGGATAGCTTTATTTACAATTGGTTCCTTATTTTGTGGAATAACAAACTCATTTTCTTTTTTAGTTTTAGCTAGAGTTATACAGGCAATAGGAGCTGCTGGTGCTATGGCAAATAGTCTAGGGATCACAACCAAAGTATTTTGTTATGTAACATAATTTTTACTTTGATCATAACTCATAACCCCCATATGCTAATATACCTTTTTGACGGGTAAGGTAAAAACACCCTTGTACAAATCGTAGATAAATAGGTAGATCTATCTTATATTTTTTATTATAGGCAGATAAAGCATAGAGAGTGTAGCCGTAAACCCAACGAGTTTCATGACTGTCCCAACCCCAATTAGCATCTATGCAGAAAGTCTACGAGGGCATTTGCAGTCGTAAATTCCATTTTGACGACAGTCACAAACTTTAGAGCCATAGTAAGAAGATTTACAGTGAACACAGGTACCATCACCGCCAACTGTAAGATTATTTTTTTCTATTAAGTTAAGATTAAAAGAGGGTTTTACAGCAACTAATGAGAATATTTTTTGAAGCAGCCTTTCGGCTCTTAGAAAAAATGAGCGACCAGCTTCAAAAAAATCTGAAATTCTCTTAACAACACCCGGTTTTTTATTAGGAAGTTTTTTATTCTTCCCGGGCGCCTTAATTTTAGCTGGCTTCTTCTTATAATAATATATTTTTTTTAGTTTGAACCTGTCGGTAGACAGATTTGATAGCCATAATCTAGAGATAAAATCATAATGCACACCAAGTGATGGGACATTATTTTTAGTGCAGCCAATACAGGTTGCAAATAATTCACTGGCATGAAGCTTTTTAACCCAGTTGGTAATGCTTGTTTCCTTTTGGAAAAGCATTAAAGAAAATGAACGAAATATTTCAGGTTGAAGAGTTGCAGGTCTACCAATATTAGAATAATAAGGTTTTAATATCTCCCCAAGAATATCTAAGTCTAAGCAATACAACTTAGATATAGATGGTTCAAATTGTATAACTTTTTTAGGAAAAGATTTGTACAAACATGAGAGATTTGAAATAGTAAATTGCTAATAATCAGCATGAGTGCTCCAATTTTTAAGCATAAAATAATCCTTCTTTTAAAACATATCTCTAGGAGGTATTTTTCAAATTTTTACAGACTTGTCAAGTGTTTTATGCAGAAAAAATGGGGGAATCAACAAATACTAAAAATGAGTAATCATAGGAGCTAATGAGTTTCCGTGAAAGCTCTAATTAATAAAGGGAGGAAAATCGTATGTATACAAAAGATTTAATGATTAGAAATTCTACATGGGACGATATTAATATTTTCTATAAGTGGGAATTAACACCTGAAGTTAATGAACTTTTTAGTATTCCTGCAAATCAAAGCTATGAAATGGTTGCTCGTACGTATATCCACGATGATGAGAATCCAAACCAAAGGCAGTATACTATAGTTCTTAAGGAGACAGGAGAGGCAATTGGCAGAATTGTACTCGGAGACTTAATCGAGGGTTGGAAAGTGGAAGTGTTTAGAATTTATATTGGTGTTCCGACATTGAGAAATAAAGGCTATGGCAGACAAGCTATGGAAGCAATTATGAAACTTTGTTTTGAAGAGTGGATGGTTGAAAGAGTTTATCTTGACCATTATACAGGAAATCCCTCTTCCCTATTGTATCAATCTCTGGGATTTAAATATGAAGGCATTTTGAGGAACAACTGTAGAAAAAACGGAAAACTTTATGATGTTCATTTAATGTCGATGTTAAAAGATGAATATATACAAAAGTATCAACAGTACATCGTAAAGTAAAAAAAAATTGTATAACAGATATTACTTTTTTATTTATGATTTAACCATGACTTATTGAAAAAAGTCAGAATTATTTTTTTTTACTCAATTATAAACATTGTTTACTATAAGATCATGTGAAAGGAATAACGACTACAAATGAATGAAAACTATTTAATATTAATGCTTATTTATATCTGAAAATACAGAAAAAAAACACCATTCGTCAAAAAGAACAAAATTATTGTTCAATTGTTACATATAAAACAAAATTTAGGAGTGGTAATATTGGAACTATACAAGCGATAATATTCTGTTTATTATAATAACAGATTAAATTGTTGCAAAATCATACATTAATGATAATATGTTTACAATTTGTTATAGTATTAACGAATAAGGTATAAAAAGTTTGGAAAGGGGATAATTACTTAATGGAAAATGAGAAATACTTAGAAGAAACAAAAACACAGTTAACACCTCTTTTAGCAATGGAAGAGGCATCAAGATGTCTTTTATGTCATGATGCACCTTGCAGTAAGGCATGTCCTGCTGGTACAGACCCCGCAAAATTTATTCGGTCACTTCGTTTTAGAAATACAAAGGGTGCTGTAGAAACCGTTAGAACAAATAATATATTAGGTGGAATATGCGCAAGAGTATGTCCTTCTACTCAATATTGTGAAGGTGCTTGTAGTCGATGTGGAATAGACAAGCCAATAAGAATAGGCGAGTTACAGAGATATATAACTGATTACGAAAAAAACATAAATATGAAAGTTTTGGATAAAGTAGAAGCTATAAATGGAAAAATAGCTGTTATAGGTTCAGGTCCAAGTGGAGTTGCAACAGCGTCATCACTTGCATCAAAAGGATATAAAGTTACCGTATTTGAAGAAAAAAGTATATTAGGTGGATGGTTAAATTATGGAATACCACCTCAAAGATTGCCAAAAGAAGTCGTAAAAACAGAAATGAATTATGTAAAAGACTTAGGGGTAGAGTTTAAGACAAATTGTAAAGTAGGAAGAGATATTAAGATAAAAAATCTTAGAGCACAAGGATATGAGGCATTCTTAATTTCATGTGGTATACAAAAAGGAAAATCTATAGACGTTAAAGGTTCAGAATTAGAAGGTGTTTTAAATGGAGTGAATTTTCTTGGACAAGCTAAAACTAATGAAGGCAATGTTAAGATAGGTAGTCATGTAATCGTTATAGGCGGTGGGGACGTTGCTTTAGACTGTGCTGCAACTGCTAAATTACTTGGATGTGAAGATGTAAAAATAGTGTATAGAAGAACTATAGAAAAAATGCCTGCAGATGCAGCTGAAAGAGAATATATCCAATCATTGAATATTCCAATATTCACCGGGTTCAAACCATTAGAGATTAAAGGTGAGAATGGTAAGGTATCTGTTTTCAAGGCTGAAGGAATGTTTGATTCATCTCAATTAGAGCTTACAGCAGATATGGTTATATTTGCAGTAGGACAGGAATCAGAGGATATAAAAATCATTGCAAATGTAGAGGTTGATGGAAAAGGAATAGTTATTACAGAAAACTGTAGAACCACTATTGAAGACATATTTGCAGCGGGAGATATTGTTAAAGGTGATAAGACAGTTGTACAGGCTGTTGCATCAGGTAAATTAGCTGCAGAAGAAATTGAAAAATATTTGGTTGCAAAAAAAGAGTCTATTAAATTAACTAGGCAGACAGCAGCAACTAAGGAGGTTTAGGTTATGAGAAAAAAAGATCTTTCAATAGAATTTTGTGGAGTAAAGTGTGAAAATCCATTTTTCTTATCATCATCACCAGTTGGGAACAATTATGAAATGTGTGCAAAGGCATTAGATACAGGTTGGGGTGGTATAGTATTTAAAACGGTTGGTATTTTTATACCAAATGAAGTATCACCACGTTTTGATGCTTCAAGAAAAGAAGCAACTCCTTTTACAGGATTTAAGAATATGGAACAGATAGCTGAGCACCCACTTGAGTGGAACCTTGAGCAAATGAAAAAGTTAAAAGAAAATTATCCTAATAAGGTGCTTATTGCTTCAATAATGGCAAGCGATGAAAAAGAATGGACTTATCTTGCAAAACGTGTTACAGAAGTAGGCGCAGATATTATTGAATGTAACTTCTCCTGTCCACAGATGACATCTCATGCTATGGGTTCAGATGTTGGACAAGACCCAGAGCTAGTTAAGTCATATTCAGCAGCAGTAAGAAGAGGAACTCATCTTCCAATAATTGCAAAAATGACTCCTAATATAGGTAACATGGAAATACCTGCAATAGCGGCTATGGAAGGCGGAGCAACAGGAATTTCAGCCATAAATACAGTGAAATGTATAACTGGAATAGATTTTGACAAGCGAGTAGCATTACCAATAGTAAATGGAAAATCGTCAATATCGGGATATTCAGGAAAAGCTATAAAACCTATAGCACTAAGATTTATAGCTCAACTTTCAAAAGAACCAAAACTAAAAAATGTTCCTATAAGCGGTATCGGTGGTATAGAAAATTGGGAGGATGCATTAGAATTTATAATGCTTGGATCTTCTAATCTTCAAGTGACTACAGCAATTATGCAATATGGTTATAGGATAGTTGAAGATATGATAAGTGGAATTTCTTATTATATGGAAGAAAATGGAATTGATAGACTAGAAGATTTAGTAGGAGTAGCTCTTGAAAATACAATCACAGCAGAAGAATTAGACCGTGGGTACATAGTGTATCCTGACTTTAATCAGGAAAATTGTGTAGGCTGTGGAAGATGTTACGTATCTTGCTTTGATGGAGGTCATCAAGCAGTTAAATGGGATGAAGAAAAGAGAAGACCTTCAGTTGATAAGGAAAAATGTGTAGGATGCCACTTATGTTCTTTAGTATGCCCAGTAGATAACTGTATAACTAAAGGTGAAATTAAATTTAAAGAATTTGAGATAGAAAGAGAAATATCTCTTTAATATTTATTGAGAAGAGCCAAAAAGCTCCAAGAAGAAAAGAAGTTTCACAAATTCTACGTTATCATTGAAAAAAATACAGTGTGTGTTGTTAAAGGCCTATTTTCAGAAGACTTTGGGGCATGCATTGTATGCTTTGAAATCCAAAAACACTTATAAATAAGAAGCGACAATTTAAAAAAAGGTAGTCATATTTTATTTTTTGGATTTGTTAAAGAATAATATTAAAAATATCCATTTTAAACATTATTCTTTAACAGATCCTATTTTTTCTTTACAGAATGAATTTTTGATACCGGAATTATTACTCTGGTAATATGCTCATCCACGTTGTTTACATCAAGAGGTGATATAATAAATTCTTCGGATATATGACCGGCAATCTTGTAACTATTTTTGTTAATCCACTGTATCAATTTTAAATGAGTATTTACAATATTCGAGTAATTTCCAATGTGAATAACAGTAGCAGCAGTAAATCCTCCAAATTTCCTATAATTATCGCATTTAGTAGGTGTTTCTATGTACATTCCAAATTCAACGAGTGAATCCTTAAATAAAAACTCATCAAGAGGATTTGAAAGGTATGTAACAACAATTGATCCTTTGCTCTTTAGCTGTAGCTTATTGCATAAATTAATTATTTCGACCCATCTTTCTAAAGACACCTCTGTATTCGAATAATTTTTCATTACTTTTCTGATAAACAATAAATCTGTTTCAGGAATTTCCTCAATGTGTATACTTTCAGTAACAATATCCTCCTTGTCGCAGCAGGAAATGATATCTACTCCTTTATTTATTCTTTGTAAAAAATCATAGGCATCGGAATATTTTTCTTGGAGGCTATTTAATTCATCATGCATTTCGAAAAGTCTATGTTCTATACTTTTTTTTAGAGTTTCAGCTTTGTTATCATTTACAATTTGCTGAATTTGTTTTAATGTAAATCCAAGCATCTTTAGTTTACGCATTATACATATTGTTACCATTTGAACCTTACTATAATATCTATAATTATTTTCTTCATCTCTAAATTCAGGGACAACCAATTTTATCGAATCATAATAACGCAATGTTTTCTTAGGAACATTACACATTTCTTCCACTTCACCTATTGAATATTTATCTTCCCTTTTCATATAAAAACCCCCAAGATAATTCCGATAGTGTAAACACTATCTTTGTTTTATTTATTTAAAACCGGGTACAGCCGCCATAGTCGGATTAACTATACTAAGAGAGCAAGAAACGAGTAAAATCAACCTATTGCACATTGTATACATATAATCTTCGTAACCGCCATTTGACCCAATAAAATAGTGCTCTTAATTATAATTTTAATCAAGGTTAA
>JBLHOX010000082.1:0-9601 GCA_047623725.1 Dokdonia sp.
GTGCTATTTTTTTTAGCACTTTTCTTTTAGAGATTTGCCACTCATTGGAAAGTTGCTCTACAGAAGGCTCCATAAAGGAGATGTAGGCAATTTCCATTTCGGTATGTAAACGTCTATTTTTAATCAATGAGTCTTGCCAAACTTGATCTTGGTAGACTCTGAGTTCGCGATTGTATCTTTTTAAAGAATCCAAAAAATCCTCAGAGGAGAGATGATTTTTAATATCTATTTGTTTTCTAAACAACTGCTGAATCCCAGATTCATGACACCACATACATTTGGCAGGTTTTCCAGCTCTCGTAACTCCTTCGTCTCCGACAGTCTTTAGATTCCCTTCTATGCCATATAGGGCAAACCGAGAAAGTCCGTTGCTCATCAATTCTACCGTTTCAAATTCCTGTATTTCTCCAGTAATCGTATCTCTTTCGGCAGAGATAAAGGCACGCTTGGGCGTATTGTTATGAATAGAATACTGTATTTCTCTATCTATTTTAGAGATGCTACTGTTATTAATATAAGCCGTAAGGGTGTCAAACGTATATTGTGATTTTAAATCAACTAATTGCAACGGGATATCTACTATTTTGTAATAATGGTTTGGACTTCCTATCGTCAGTGCGATGTATCTTCCTAGATCTATAGTTCCCTTTTTTTGATATGCTTCTGAGTTTTGAATAACGGTGTGTAACGATTGTAAATGCGGTATCGCCTTGTCAGGAAAACCTACTTTAGAAACATCCAACCGTATGATGTCTTTTGTATGTGTGATGCCTGTTAATGTCGAATCTAGCGATATGTTTGATCCCAAAAATGAGAGTGCCCAGGTAAGTCCTGCTTTGTTTTTTTCTAGGTTATCGATCTCGTGTGATTTATTCCATTTTAAATAAATAACATTGGGATCTTGTGTCTCTTTCTCACAAGACCAAAGCATTGAAAATACGAGTGCAAAGAAGAGAATAGCACTAGGATTTGAGAAGCGTTTAGTTTGTGGAAATTTCATAGACGTAATGGTTTCCTTTATTGATAATACTTCCTTTAAATTGGGTTAAAGATTCTATTCGGATCGCTTCATTATCGACGATCCATACCTTGTTTTGAGTGGCGTCAAAAAAGGGTTCGTGGGTAATAAAGATAATAGATTCTTTGTTCCTTTTTAAAAGTTGTTTGATAGATGCTATCGTCGCATCGGTTCCTTGTTTAAATTGTAAGGAAGGTCTATTAAAGGTACAATAGCTTTCAAAGCTTTCTGTTTTTGTGAAGTAAGCCGACTTCCCTGTGTAAGCACTTAGCGCGGTTCCATTACAGGCTTTTGTGGCTATTATTTTATCTTGTAGATTACTTTCTTTTAAGTATTGAGCCGTTTGTTTTGCTGTTGTAAATGGTTTTGAGATATCCATGGTAAAAGCATACATGCCTGCTATAAAATGCAATCCGAGTATGGAGTAGATAAGCACAGGGCGTATTCTCTCTAAGGTGTTTTCTGAAAGTATGGCAACGATTTTTTTTGCTCCTGCCTGCCGGCGAGGCAGGTTCGCAAAAGCGGACTTCTCCACCCATAAAGCAGTAATTAAAAACAGATACAAAATCCCATAATACCTAGCGGCATTTAATAAAGTGATATAAAAAAATAAGCCTGTAACAAATATGCCAACATACATATAGATCACTAAATTCCTGTTCTTGTAAAATAAAAGATACGGTACCGCGAGACTTCCTATGGCAACTATTCCGGCAATAGGTTTACTGTAATTGACAAGGATATGACTATTCCAAAAGGAATGTATAGTGACATCTGGCATGATAAAAATACCTTTAAAAAATGGAGAGATACTTTTGGGGATTTTTTCAAGAAAAGACACATCTCCTCCTCGATCAAAAAAGGAAGTATCTGTAGGTGGGAGGATTTGCAATATACTAATCAGCGCTAGAACTCCAAACACTAGGATACCAATCCATGTGCTTTTTGAAATACGCAGTTCTTTTGTTGTAAGACGCTCTAAGGTGATCATCGCCATGAGTGTTCCTGCGAGAATCAAAAAGATGGCATGGCTATTACAAGCAAGTCCTAATAAGATTGCAATTCCTATAAACTTTACTGCTCTTTGATGATATATACTACAGGCTAAGAATACAAAAAGGATCCCAAGATTATAGTTTCTGCTTAGGATATTATATTCATAAAACATAAAGTATCCAAAGATAAAAAGGAGTTTGAAGGTCCAAGAAAATGGTGCTTTTTTTAGAAATATACCTACGGTAAGGGTCATGATACTTATATGGAATACTTGCATCCATATTGGATTTGTAGAGATTCTTGTGATCCCGTAAAGTAGGAGATTCCATGCAATTGGATGTCCTTCGTATCTTGTATTTGTAAAAAGGTTTAGGAGGGAACTGCTATCACGAGCGAGTAAATAATGATGCGCCTCATCTAGCCATAATTCGTGACGTGTAATACCCCATAAACTCAACGCAAAAAACAATACTGTAATTCCATATACAGCATAGTTAGAATGTTGCCAAGAGCTTGGTTTTTCCATACTTACTTCGTCACTGTCATTAATCCATTTGCAAGAATAGATTTGATTTTAAATTTCATCGCTTTTTTAAGATCTCGATTTTGTGGTTTTGAGATTTCTCTATGATAGTTTACTTCATTTACCACTCTCTTCACAGCATAATCATAAAACTTACGAGAATACGTACGTTTAAAATCAATCTCCCGATCTGTTGAGGTTTCCCAATCAGGTTGCTTGATAATGTCTTTTTCTATATCTGAATACAGCGAGGTTCCTTTAATAGGATACGCAATGGTAATGGTGAAATGTGTAGGGTTTGCATCTTTAAGATACTGCACTGTTGTATTAATATCGTCTAGATCTTCTCCAGGATATCCAAGCATAATAAAAGTGCCTGTTTCCATATCCATGGAATTGGTTTTTTGGATGGCTTCTTTCACCACATTAACGTCTACACGACGATCCATGGCATCAATGATTTTTTGCGAACCACTTTCTGCGCCTATCCAAATACGGTAACATCCAGCTTCTTTTAAAAGCTGTAAGATCTCATCATTTAATCGCTCGGCTCTGGTAATACATTCAAAAGGGATCACCGCATCTTGCTTGATCACTTCCTCGTGAAAAGCAGTGAGCCATTTATGACTTACTGTAAATACATCATCTACAAACCATATAGAATCTGGCGCATAGTTGTCTTTGAGCATTTTTAATTCGGCAGCAACAAGCTCTGGAGGTCTACGTCTATAACTCTGACCATATACTGCGGTACTACACCATTTACAGGTATACGGGCAACCACGTTGCGTACTTACCGTCATAGAACTCATACCGTGATTATCTTTCCAGGTATTAAGATATTTATCCATCGGAATGGCTTCTCTATTGGGAAGCGGTAATACCGATAGGTCTTTCATCTTTATACGTGGTTTTGTTTTTGTCACCAAACCATCTTCCAGATACGCAAGACCTGCTACTTGGGTAACATCTGTCTTGTTGACAAGTGCATCGTGTAACTCTGCCATGGTCTCTTCTCCTTCTCCTATAACGAGATATTGAGCACCAGCGTTGAGGTAATTTTCAAGATTATAACTGATATCTGGACCTCCTAAAGCAATCGTAGGGAACCCATATTGAGGATCAGTTTTTAAGATTTTCATTAATTTGATGACTTCCACTTTGGTCATCAAATTAGAATAGATCGCCACAATATCAGCTTGTTTTTCTTTAATAAACGCTAACTGATCTTCTTTAGAATAAAAAGTAGTATCAAAAAGATAGTTCTCAATATTCTGATCGTTAAGGTATCCAGAAATATAAAGCTGTCCTAAAGGCGGATACGGCTTCATGATTTTATGCTCCTTCGGATCGTTAGAGAGGTAGTATGCGTGTGTCAATAAAACGCTCATTTCTTTTCAAAGCTTATTAAAAAATGGTCTGCATATTTTGCCCAAAAAGGCGATTGAAACCATGACTCTAAAGTAATCAAAAGCTTCATAAAACGAGGCTTGTTTTTAAAATAAGGTTCCAAATAGGAGGGAGGAATTGCAATTCCTATGGGTTTACTATGAATGGGGTTTGTATACGCTCCTGCCTGCCGGTCAGGCAGGTTCGCGAAAGCGGTTATATCCTTAGGATTATAATACCAAGTTGGCACTTGTATACCTTCTACATTGGCATGCACAGCGGTTTTTGTATTTCGCCGAAAGGCCTTCTTAGATTGAAATTTTAGTAAAAAATAAAAACGTTCCCAAAGCGTATTTTTAGGCATGATCACCATGATGAGTTTGCCATTCTTCGTAAGTAAAGTTTCTGAGGTTGCTAGAAAATCGCGTAGCTGTGTTTCTGATAAACAATTAAGTCCTCCAAAATTGGAGAAGATCAAATCAAATTTTTGATCAAATGTCGTTGGTGTAATGGTTTTGATATCTAACGTCTGAAACCTAATGTCTTGATGTTTCTGTTTTGCGATAGCGATCATTTCTTCAGAAATATCAGTAGCGATGACGTGATGTCCTTGTTGATGAAAATAGGCAGCATCTTCTCCTGTACCACAGTTTAATTCTAAGATATTCAGATGATTTGTTGTGCCTAGTTCTTTCTCAAGATATGCGTATACGCGATCGCGTTGTGCTTTGCCTATAGTAGAATGCGTGAAAACAGCATCGTAGTTCTGAGCGTGTATGTCAAAGTCGTTTGCCATTTTTTTACCCGAATTATGCATTGGAACTTCGTGATGAGGCTTGAAGAAGTAATAAAATATAACGTTTTCTGAGTTTTAGCATAGCATCGTTATGGTTAAACTCAAAAACGTAGTGTAATGGTATATTTTGAAACATATTCAAGTTGTAATAGATTTTCTAATGCATAATGCGGGTTTAACCACAAAGGGCACAGAGTTTTTCGCAAAGATCACAAAGAGCCATTAATAATCCTTTTAATTCCGTGCTTTAATAATGATACATTAAAGTTAATGAGAAGTCCTAGTTTATAATTACCTAATTTCATTTAGGTAAGTGTTTGTGCCATGTGAACATCGTTTAGATGTTCCACACTTTTTAGTTCAATGACCACCTTATTTTCTACTAAAATATCAATTCTGTAGCCACAATCTAATTTTACTTCTTCATAGACTAAGGGCATTGATTTTTCTTTTACAACGTTTAACCCAGATTGGTTGAGTTTATAAAATAGACATTCTTGATAAGCACTTTCTAATAAGCCTTGGACCTAATGTTTTATGAACATCAATAGCGATTCCTATTATCTTCGTTGCAATTTCATTTTCTGTCATGCTATTTTCTTTGTGTACTTTGTGCCTTCTTAGTGTGCTTAGTGGTTAGAAAAAAATGCTAATTAGTATGCTACATATTCTTTAATACGGCTTTATCTATAAAAGCACTTGGGGTATAGTAAAAATATAACACCTATTATCTTCGTTGCAATTTCATTTTCTGTCATGCTATTCTCTTAGTGTACTTTGTGCCTTCTTCGTGTTCTTAGTGGTTAAAAATAGGCTAATTAGTATGCTACATATTCTTTAATACGGCTTTATCTATAAAAGCACTTGGGGTATAGTGAAAATATAACACCTATTATCTTCGTTGCAATTTCATTTTTTATCATGCTATTTTCTTTGTGTACTTTGTGCCTTCTTCGTGTTCTTAGTGGTTAAAAATAGGCTAATTAGTATGCTGCATATTCTTTAATACGGCTTTGTCTATAAAAGCACTTGGGGTATAGTAAAAATATAACGCCATAGATCGTACGGTCTTTTTAGAAATAGATAATGGGTTTTTAAAGAACGCTTTAAAATTAGCGATCGCTTGACTTTTTCGATACTCTTTATGTACGTACCGATGTAATTTTTTATAATATGCTGAGTTGAATGTCCCTTGAAACATCATGGCAAGATCATCACTATCAGTCCAGTTTGCTTTGAGTTGAAGATCGTCTTTTACTTTTTCATAAAACGGTGTCCCCGGAAGCGGATACGAAACAGAAATTCCTAGATTATCAGGAAGTAATTCCTTAATCATAGATACTGTTTTTTCAATATCTTCTTTGGTTTCTCCCAAATATCCAAACTGAATAAAGAAGGCTACTTTGACTTTTTTCTTTTTAAGAAGTCTGGTAGCTTCATAGATCTGTTCTACTTTGGTGTCTTTGTCCATGGCGTCGAGAATCTTCTGCGAACCACTTTCTGCACCGACCCATACTTCTTTAAGACCGCTTTCTGAAAGCGCATCTATCGTGTCTTCTTTTAATAATAAATCAACGCGACTTTGTATGTAATACGAGATGTTAAGATTTTCTTTTTTAAGCTCTGTATTGAAGTTTTGAACCCAATTAGGCTTCAACCCAAAAATATCATCACACATCCAGAAATTGGTGACTCCGTAGGTTTCTTTTAAGAATGCAATATGTTTTGTGATATATTCTGGCGAGTGTGAGTTGTAGCGATTCCCATAGATAGGTTTTGCACACCAATTACATTTAAAAGGGCACCCTCTTGTGGTCGCCATATTTAGTGTAAAAGGCTTTCCGCTTTGTGCCCATATAGCTTTGTACGCATCGATATCTGCTAGATCCCAAGCGGGTTGAGGTAACTCATCTAGATTACGTAAGACCACACGTTTTGCATGTTTTTTGGTCTCTTGATCTTTTCTATATACGATCCCATTTACAAGACTGATGGATTCCTTATTTTTTATAGCAGAGACAAGCTCTTTGAGGGTGATCTCTCCTTCTCCTTGTATGATGTAATCGGCTCCTGCGTCTAGGTACTGATCATATTGATCTGTACTATCACTACTACATACAATGACTTGGCAATTGTATTTTTTTCCTAAGCCTATCATTTCAAAAGCGGCCTCTCGCATAGTGGTGAGGCACATCTTAGTGAGGTAATTAAAACCATCATCATAAATGACTAGAAAAGAAGGTTTTTGTTCTTTTATCTTAGTTTCTATTGCATAAGGATCACTTCGTAAATTGGTGTCAAATAAATCTACAGCGTATCCTTCTTGCCGCATTAATGATGCAGCATACAAGGTTCCTAATGGTGGGTACGGCGTTTTATTCTCCCATTGCTTTTTATCAAGCGGGTAGTAGTAGGAATGAGAAAATAGAATATCAAGCATGTTCTTTATTTAGAGTGATATCGTATTTGTTTTCATAGACGATATATTTCTCGTTAAGTTTTGTGATCACTTTGTTTTGAAAACCCTGTGGATGATGCTTTGAAACACTCTTCGTAGATTTCATAGCCACATTAAAATGATCAGGATTCATATCACTAAACTTTAATTTCCATTTTTTATACGTGAGTTTTAGAAAAAAGGTATCTAGTTTTTCACCCATTTTTGAACGTAATACCTTTTCTGTAAGCTTCGTAATAGCTGGTTTATGAATAGGTTTTAGCGCTCCCAATCCCTGACCAAGTACTTTATTAGGAAACGTTGTGTATGCCCAAGTATTAGTATCATAGAATTTTTTAAAACTACCATTACCATACATAGGGATGAGTGTGACAAGTTCTGTTGCCGTAAATAGATTTTTCTCTTCTATTTCTAACGAATTCTCACTTATAAAATAATTAACACAAAAATACTTCTTAGAATTGAGTAAGAAAATTTTCTTAAATAAAATAAGGAATGTTCTTGCGATCCATAATCGTTGTTTACTGGTGATGATAAAAAAGTCTATGTCGCCATCCTTGTCAAAAAAGCCTTTTGATAATGCTCCAGAAATACCAACGCCTTCTACAAAAGGGAATTTAGATATTAATCGAGACATGCGATCTGCTTTTTTTGCAATCTTGCGAGCGCCCTCATTACCAGCTACTCTTCGCTCAATTTGTGACGCATCATTTTCACAAGAATAAAAGTTTTTTATTTTATAAATAATACCATCCTCTACGAGCGTGTCTAATTCTTCATGAACTGTATTGGCATTCTCCGCATTAGAAAATGCGATAACCTCCTCTTTTGTAAGGGGGTACTTAAACAATGAAAAATATAATAATGGCTTGAGGGATATCAATTATCTATAATTTATTTCTAAGCTTTTAGGCTTTTTATTATATACGCTTATTTTTTAGTAAAAGACTTTTCTCTTGTAAAAACAGGAAAGTATAATTTAGAAAAATAATGCTTATTTCTTTATTCTACAATAGTAAACGGGTAAAGTAATACACATATTATATAGACGAAATGGCAACACATTTATTACAATTTTTACATAGCATTCGTGTTTATGAATAGACTATGGTCCCTTTTTTAGGTGTATACTCGCTAAGCTAATAGAATATTATATTTTCATTAGTGTCTAATTAAAATTTATATACATCTATTATGGCTATATATTAGTAGGTATTAAACAGGCTCTTTAATGAATAAACCCTGCTTGTCCTTTGATATTGGTATTTTAGACGAGGGTAAAGAAATTATATTTATTTATAGCTAGTTGTCAGGTGGTTAACAATTAGGTCTTACGTCTTATTGTCTAACAGCGAAGCGGTCTTATGTCTTAGTCGAACACGACTATTATATTTTATAAAAGGATATTATTTTTTAGTACCCAAACTAAATGCACGAGAGATATTAAACCCTAAGAAGATATTTCCTTCTCCAAAGTCACCTCTAGCTTGTCCTAAAAACCCATTAGCAAAAATGGCTTGTGAGTTGGATACGTGTAGTTGAAATACGTGACCTCCTGTTTCGATTTCTAATCCTAAAGATAAGGAGTTATTAAAAACAGAATTGTTAACTCTATTTAAATGAATTCCATAATCTCCTATAAAAGCAAGTCTTTTGGTAAACTTAAAACGACCACCTATACCTAAGGCAAATTGCGAGTTATCTTGCCCATCTTCAAACACCGTATTGTCGTGAAAAAAAGTAGGGCTTACTTGTAATGATAACCAGTTATTAAATTTTCTAGAAACCAAGACTTGAGTTGCATACCCTAAACGATCATTAAAAGAGAGTCCAGGAAATAAATCGGAGTCTAGATCTGTATTAATCGTAAATAGGTTATATCCTACAATATTTACAGGCGATCCACCTTCTTTTTGACGTACAAGACGATACTTAACTGCGGCATCATACGTTTTATTAAAACCAGAGCGAGAGATACCTACGTTTAACCAATCTGTAACTCCATACACAAACTGAATACGAGCCGTAGCATCATCAAGACCAATAAAATTATCTATTCCATCGCTTAAATCTCCAAAACGGTGAGATATAATAAACTGTAATTGTTTTTCTCCTACTAGTTTTGTGGATTCTAAATTGACAATCTTTATGCCTTTAAAAACAGAACTTACGGGCTGCTTTTCATCAGGAATTTCTTGTTCTAATTCACCTAATAAGTCATCTTGAGCAATGGCAATCACTGGCAAGAATAATAGTAAGAATACTAATTTCTTCATGGGTACTATTTATTTATGTTGGTATTTGGTATGGGTTTTTCTAACGTAATGTAGCTTGGTCTAGTTTGACTTCTTCTAGTAAACTGTCGTATCCTATACATCTGGCTTTTACCTGTACAGCGGTATTTATTTTATCAGAAGTTGG
>JBLHOX010000083.1:0-9566 GCA_047623725.1 Dokdonia sp.
TATATCAATACGGAGAGCGTTTGTTAAAAGATAATATTAAAAAAGCCGCGGGTCAAGCAAAAATTGTGGCAGCAGAAGATTTAGTTACTCTTCTTAAGCAAAGAGAACAATATTTTCCAACTAAGACACCACATGGAAAAAATACAGCTAGTCAAGCTCAAATATTGTTTGATAATAAAATAGGAACTAAAAAAGAAGAATTTAATATTTTTCAAGAAGCTTTTAAAACAGATCCAGAATCTATAAGTAGTGCAAAAAATATTTATACACGATTTAAGTTAGCGGTAGATCTTTATAAAGATGGGGAGATACCATTACAAGATGTGTTTGATTTATATGATGAGACGCAAGAAAAGCTTAATAAAGAAGCTACAAAGTTAGATTCTAAGCTACAGAAGCTTACAGATAAGGAAGAATCTGGTGCTGTACTTACTGCAAAAGAAGCTAGAAGAAAAAAAGGGTATACAACAAATCTTAAAGCTTTTGCCACTTTTGCTGGAGGGACAGATACTGAGTTGGGTATATTAGGGAATTGTGAGAATTTGATCCCTTTATATAATAAAGGATATGAAGAAAATAAGAATGATATCAATTGGATACGTAAAGCTGCAGGACGTCTTGCCGGTAAAGATTGTACAGATTCAGATTTATTTCAAAAGTTAGTAACACAATTACATAACCTTGAGCCATCTGCAAAATCTGCAAAATACTTAGGTATATTAGCAGGTAAGAGAGGTGATGATACAGCTGCACAAAACTATTTTCAGCAGTCTATTGATCTTGAAACAGATCCTAAAGAAAGAGCAGATGCTTATTATAGACTTGCAGAAAAAGCTAGAAGAAGCGGAAGCTATGGGAAAGCAAGACGATTATATAATAAAGCATTATCAGAGTCTCCATCTATGGGTAAATGCTACTTAAGAATAGCAGCGATGTATGCATCAAGTGCAAATAACTGTGGGGACAATGTATTTAATAAAAGAGCTGTATACTGGTTAGCTGCAAATACAGTAGAGCGTGCAGGTCGTGTAAGTCCATCATTAGCAAAAAATGCAAATGCAACAGCGGCTTCATATAGAGCAACAGCGCCAGATAAGTCGATGATTTTCAACGGAAATATGGCAGGTAAAACAGTCACTATAGGATGTTGGATAGGATCAAGTGTAAGAGTTCCTAATCTATAATGATTAAAAGAAAAGTCACATATATACTATACTTAGTCACAGCTTTTGCTGTGACTTTGTGTTTTAGTTGTAAAGGTAAAGGAGAAGAGATTCGTAAAATGAGAATCAAATCAGATGCAGCTATAGCAGAAGGGACAGGTATGAATGTTAAATATACCGATTCTGGTAAAGTAACTGCACATCTTATAACTCCATTATTTAAAGATTTTAGTAATGCTAGTTTTCCTTATAAAGAGTTTCCAGAAGGTGTAGAGGTGACTTTTATAGAAGAAGACGGGAAAGAAAGTGTGATTACATCAAAATACGCTATTCAGTATACTGAAACTAACTTGATAGATTTACGTCAAGATGTGACACTCTTTACAAGTGATTCTGTGACCTTAAATGCACAACAATTGTATTGGGATCAGTCTAATAATTGGATATTTACAGACCAGCCCTATACGCTTATAACAGCAGATGGATCTCGTAATGATGGAGATTTATTTGATTCAGATAAAGACTTTACAAATTTTGTATCTTTAAACAACATAAGTAAACAGTACGTAAAAGAAACCAAAGAAAAAGAATGATTCGCTTCGCAAAATATACAGAATGGCTTTATGTGATTATATCAGTATTAGCCGCTTATGAAACTTTTACTCAATGGAGTATAGATAGAAATAGAGCCTATTTATTTCTGTTTTTTACGGTAGTAAGTATAGGAATGTTCTTTTTTAGAAGACATTTTAGAAGGAAATTTGAAAAAAGGAAACAGCCTTAAATGGGAGCAATAGAGAGTAGTATAGCGGTTATTTGTATTTCGCTCATTCTTTCTGCTTTTTTTTCGGGGATGGAGATTGCTTATATATCGGCAAATAAGATTCATATCGAGATAGAGAAAAAGCAAAATGACTTTCTTTCAAAAATACTCACCCGTCTTACCAGAAAACCATCAAAATTTATAGCAACCATGCTATTAGGTAATAATATTGCCTTGGTTGTATATGGATATTACATGGGAGATGTACTCCAGCATTGGTTAGAAGGTATGCCTTTCGGCGAAAATTTACAATGGCTCTCTACCTTTGTAACAGAGTTTGGTTTATTAAGTCAAACTATCATTTCGACCATTGTTATTCTCCTCACCGCAGAATTTTTACCAAAGGTATTCTTTCAGGTTTATGCCAATAAGCTATTGAAGTTTTTTGCGATCCCAGCGTATTTCTTTTATGTGGTATTTAGCTTTTTGAGCTCTTTTGTAATCTGGATTTCAGATATGGTACTCAAACATCTTTTTAAAACAGATGGCGATGAAGTGCAATTAGCCTTTTCTAAAGTAGAGTTAGGTAATTATATTTCAGAACAAATGGAGTCAGTGTCAGAATATGAACATATTGACACCGAAATTCAAATTTTTCAAAATGCATTAGAGTTTTCAGAGGTGAAATCTCGTGAAGTTATGATTCCACGTACAGAAATCATAGCCGTAGAAGAAAATACAACCCCAGAAAAACTTACATCTATTTTTATAGAATCCGGACTTTCTAAAATATTAGTATATAAAGGAACTATAGATGATCTCGTAGGGTACGTGCACTCTTTTGCACTCTTTAAAAAACCCAAAACTATTAGTAGTGTTTTGATGCCTGTGATATATGTACCAGAAACAATGCTTGCCAAAGATGTACTTAATGTGCTCACAAAAAAAAGGAAAAGTATTGCTGTAGTTATAGATGAGTATGGTGGTACTAGTGGTATGATGACTGTAGAAGATATTATAGAAGAGCTTTTTGGTGAGATTGAGGATGAACATGACTCTATAGATTTAAAAGAAGAAGTAACCAAAGATGGTTACTATCGTTTATCTGCTCGCTTAGAAGTAGATTATCTAAATGAGATTTATAAATTAAATCTTCCTGAAAGTGAAAACTATGAAACTTTAGGAGGGCTTGTAGTCAGTCATACAGAGGAGATTCCAGAAGAAGGGGAGACCATTATTATAGATCATTTGCAGATTCATGTACTAGAGACTTCCAATACAAAAATCGAACTTATCGAGATACGACCTCTGGAAGCGTAAATCCTATCACTTTTTTGTTTTTTCTTTTATAAGAAAATAGTACTTTCGCCCACTATTATAGAATAAATAAATGACAGATGGCAATTTTAAATAAAATACGAAGTAAAAGCATATATCTAATACTTATAATTGCATTAGCGCTTTTTGCATTTATCTTTTCGGGTATTATTGATCAAGGTGGTTTTGATTCATCAAAACAAAATACTGTTGCTACGATTAACGGTGAAGATCTTGATAGAAAAGAATTTGACCGTAAAGTAGAACAACAAGTTCGTCGTTTTGGATCTACCGGTACAACGACAAGAGCTGTGAATGCTGTTTGGGATCAAGAAGTAAACCGTATGGTTTTAGAAAGTCAGTATGAAGAGCTAGGTATCCGTATTGGAAAAGATCGCCTTGCAGATCTTCTTAAAACTGCTTTGCAGAACGATCAAAGGTTTCAAGATGCAGATGGTTTTTATAGCGAAGCTAAGACGCAAGAGTATATAGCTACTTTAAAAGACACGGGTAACTCAGCAGGTTACGAATCATGGATTGTTTTTGAAGAATCGCTTGCCGATACAGAAAAACAAAACATTTACTATAATCTAGTGAAGGCAGGATTAGGAGCTACTCTTAAAGACGGAGAAGTTGCTTATAGACTTGATGGAAACTCTGTAGATATTCAATTTGTGCAGGTTCCTTACGCAAGTATTCCAGATGAAGATATAGCGGTATCTGAAACTGAAATCAAAAACTATATCAATACTCACAAAGATGAGTTTCTGACAGACGCAACGCGTAATATTCGCTTTGTTAAATTTGAAGAAAAAGCAACACTCGAAGACGAGAATATTCTTAAAGAATCTATGAAGACCTATCTTAGTGATGAGCTAGTGTCATATAATAGATCTACGCAGATTAATGATACACTTCCAGGATTTAAGGTGGCTACAGATTTAAAAGAATTTCTTTCTGAAAATTCTGATTTACCATACGCTGATCGTTTTGCGTTTAAAAAAGATCTTGCTGGAGTTGTTAGAGATACCATCTCTAAATTAGACGAAGGTGGTATTTATGGTCCTTATAAAGATGGACGTTATATGAAATTAGATCGTATTGTTGAGACACGCCAAATGCCAGACTCAGTACAATCACGTCATATATTATTATCGTACCAAGGAGCATTGCGTTCTTCTGCAACTCGTACAGAAGATGAGGCAAAAAATCTTGCAGACAGTATATTAGGTGTTGTTAAGAGAGATAAAGGATCATTTGATAAACTAGCTGCTGAATTTTCATCAGATTCATCAAATAAAGATGCTGGTGGTGATTTAGGATTTCAAAACCCAAATTTATTTGCAGCAGAGTTTAGAGACTACATTGTAGATAACTCTAAAGGCTCTATGGATGTGGTAAAAACAGATTTTGGATATCATATTATAGAAGTTACTGAACAAAAGAATTTCCAAAAAGCATTCAAAATTGCTAGTATCGCAAAAGAGATTGTACCTTCTGATAAAACAATATCAGACGTATATACACAAACTCAAAAATTTGAAATTGCTGCTGGAAACGGAGAATTTGAGGCCATTGCAAAAGAAAGTGGATATGCTGTTCGTCCTGTGAATAACATAGGGAAAATGGATGAGAACTTACCTGGAGAAGGTGCTCAACGTACCATAGTACAATGGACTTTTGAAGAAGATATTAATAACGGAGACATTAAACGTTTTCAAGTTAATGATGGCTATATAGTAGCGCAGATTACACGTAAAGTAGAAGAAGGAGTACAGAGAGCTGAAGATGTTTCTGCAAGAGTAATTCCTACTATACGTAAACAAAAGAAGGCGGCTCAGATTACAGGAAAGATTACAGGAAGTGATTTAGATGCTATTGCACAAAGTCAAAACCAAACAGTTAAAACTTCTGGAGCACTTAATATGAACAGCCCTAATATTGCAGGAGCAGGTGATGAGCCTAAAGTTGTAGGAGTTGCATTTGGTCTTAAAGAAGGTGATGTCTCAGAGCCTATTGAAGGAGAAAGAGGTGTGTATGTGATCAAGGTAACTAAAAAGACAGAAGCTCCAGCATTAGAAAACTACGGAACGTATGCTTCGCAACAAGCTCAAAAAGCAAGATTAGCTGTTACTACAAAAGTAATTGCAGCACTTAAAGAAGCGGCAGATATTGAAGATAATAGAGGTACATTCTATTAATAAGAATAGAGTAACTACCACATAAAAAAAGGATCACATTTGTGATCCTTTTTTTATGTGGTAGTTTTAAATTTTAAACAAGTTGAGATTTAAAGTACCATCTCTAAATATGGAATAATAGTAGCGTATCCTCTTTCTTTAAAGTAGGTCATATCCTCTTTAGTTCCTGTTGCAAGTACAAAATCACCACCCCATCCTCCTAAGCTTTTTATAGCCTTTGGATAGTCGTTAAATAATTGATTTTTGATTGTAGGAGTTTGAATTATTTTTGATAGTTGAGATTCATGTTCCATAACCAAATGTTCAAATCTACTAAGCGAGTCTTGTGATGCTATAATTTCTTTAGTAAGTGATGTGAATGTTTTGATATGTGTTTCTCTTTCTGAGATTTCAAGATTTCTGTAATGAGTAATGCTGTCTCTGCTATTTTGTTTTCTGTTAAGATGTATAAAGAATAGGTTTTCTTTAAAAGCAGGGTCAAATATAACAGCATCTACTATAGGTGTTGTTGCATGTCGTGTATACGTAATTGGGTTTTTGGTCGTTGCGCAAGCAATATCATATCCGCTACCGCCAAATGTCTTTTCAAGCAATTCGTATGGGTTGATCGTTGCCCATTGAGCAATATTTGCAATTAGGGTAGAAGAAGAGCCTAGTCCCCAATTTCTGGGGAATTCTAAAAAACTGATAACTTCATATCCTTGAGTTGCTTGTAAGAAGTCTGGATTTAATGATTGCGCTGCAATAAGTATTTCATACAGCTTTTGAATAACAGGATCGTCTGATGTTATATGGTGTTTTATAGGTAAAGAGATTTCTGTTTCAAACCAAAGAGAACCATCATGTAATTCACTTTTCCATACTAAGGTCGAAGAATCCAACGGTGTAATTCTTAAAGATTGTCCAAGCTTTGTAGGCACTGCAAGCGCAAGTGCGCTATCAAGTACAAGGTACTCTCCAGTAATGAGTAATTTTCCGTGGCTATAAAAAGAAAGCATTTATGATCTTATTTTTTCTATAAAACTAACCACAGCACTATGTGTAACAGGATGGGTTTTAAAATGAGTAATTGCTTGACCTTTTTCAGCTTTATTAGCTTCAAATTGATTTAAAATATTCATAAGATGCATTTTCATATGCCCTTGTTGTATTCCTGTTGTTGTTAGTGATTTTACAGCAGCAAAGTTTTGCGCCAGACCAGCTACAGCGATAATTTGCATCAACTCTTTTGCGTTAGGCTGTTGTAGTAATTCAAAACACCATTTGACAAGAGGGTGTAATTTTGTAAGGCCGCCTACAGTTCCAACGGCTAGTGGAATATCAATCCAAAACCTGAAGATGCCTTTTTCTACAGTAACATGCGTAAGACTTTTATAAACGCCATCTTTAGAAGCATAGGCGTGTATACCCGCTTCAATAGCTCTAAAATCATTTCCTGTTGCCATAACCACGGCATCGATCCCGTTCATAATTCCTTTATTATGCGTTACGGCACGATACGGTTCTATCTCAGCAATGGCGATGGCTTGTGCAAATTTTGCAGCAAATTCTTCGCCATCAATCCCTTTTTCGGCAAGATCAGTGATGGGGCAACTTACTTCGGCTCTTACAAGACAATTAGGAACATAGTTTGATAAGATGCTCATAATGATGCTGAGTTCGCTTTCGCGAAAGCGTACATCTGTATCAAATCCATCTTTAAAACTCTGTGCAAACTGTTCTAAACAGCTATTTATAAAATTGGCACCCATGGCGTCTAAAGTCTCAAACGTGCAATGCAATTGATAGTAGTTGTCTAAAGCCTCGGTTTTATCGATGAGTTTAATATCTAAGATACCTCCCCCTCTTTTTTCCATGTTTGTTGTAATAGGCTTAGCGTCTTCTAGAAGTGTGGATTTTATATCATTAAAAAAAGCCTGTAAAAGATCCAGATCACCGGTATACATAAAGTGTACCTGACCTATCTTAGTCGTCCCTAGAACCGTCGTTTTAAAGCCACCACGTTCTTCCCAGAATTTTGCAGCCTTACTTGCCGCTGCAACTACAGAACTCTCTTCTATAGCCATAGGGATGGTGTAATAGAGGTCATTAATTAAAAAGTTGGGAGCTACGCCTAGTGGTAAATAATAATTGGTCACGGTGTTTTCTATGAATTCATCATGTAACTGTTGAAGTTTTTGGTCTGAATTCCAGTACGTCTTGAGTAGTAGGCTTGCTTCTTCTTTTCCAGAAAAATAGGTTTGTGTTAACCAGTTAATTTTTTCTAATTTAGAAAGTTTTGAAAAACCTGATATTTTTTGGGTCATTCTGATGGGTTTGTAGTCATCACAAAGATAGGTAGAAAGATAAACCCGTATTATGCATTAGAAAATTTATTACAGATATGAACTACTGCAAAATATACCACTACGTTACATTTTTAAGTTTAACCATAGCGATGCTATACTAAAACTGATAAAATGTTATATTTTATTGTACTTCACACCTTCATCACAAAGTTCTAATGCATAATACGGTTTGGTAAAGGATTTTGGGTATTGTTTTTGGTGATGATTATTTCTTAACATTTTGATAGTATTTAACACCAAATAGCTTGTTTTCTGGGCTTTTTTTAGTAAAATTGGGAAACCTTTACTAAAATCTTACGATTTTCATGAGAATTTATACTTTTATGATTGCCATGTTTCTTCTGGCAACCCCCATAATTACAGCACAAAATCAATCTATAACCATAGCCGATATATGGAAAAAGAACACCTTTAGGGTCGAGCGTTTACAGGCACTGCACTCCATGGCTAACGGAAAAGAATATGCTGTACAGAATTTTGATAGAGCCAGCCGTTTAGGATCTGTAGATATTTATGAGTACGAGAGTGGTCAGAAAGTGCGTACAGTAGTTAGTACAGCTGAGATAGAAGGGCTGGATTACTTTATAGGATATGAGTTTAGTCCAGATGAACAAAAGATATTACTCTCTACACAGCTTAAGTCTGTTTTTAGACGCTCTAAGCTTGGGGAGTATTATGTGTATGATTTGCTTTCGCGAAAGCTTACCAAAGTATCTGACGATCTTATTCAGGAACCTACGTTTTCTCCAGATGGGTCTAAGATAGCCTATGGAAAAAATAATAACCTATATGTCTTTGATATTGATAGAAACGAAACCAATCAATTTACATTTGACGGTAATAAAAATAGCATCATAAACGGAATTACCGATTGGGTATATGAAGAAGAGTTTGCATTTGTACGTGCCTTTGACTGGAGTGCAGATGGAGAACGTATCGCTTATATTCGTTTTGATGAAACCAACGTGCCAGAATTTTCTATGGATGTGTATGGTGATAAACTATATCAAACACAAACCGTATTTAAGTACCCTAAAGCTGGAGAAGAAAATGCAAAAGTTAGTTTGCATATCTATAGCCTAGGAGAAGCACTTACAGGAACCAATGTGGTACAATCTAAACAAATAAGTTTTGGCAATATAGATCCGTATTATATCCCAAGGATACAATGGTCTAAAGATCCTAATGTGTTATCTATACAAACGCTTAATAGAAATCAAAACGATCTGACACTTGTCTTTTATAATGCAAGCACAAATAAAGTATCACAACCCTTACGAGATAGAGATGCTGCTTATGTAGATGTAACAGATAACTTAACATTCCTAGAGGATAATAGTTTTATCTGGACCAGTGAGAAAGATGGTTGGAATCATATCTATCATTATAGTGTAGATGGTACTCTTAAAAACCAGATAACTTCTGGGCGTTGGGAAGTCACAGATTACTATGGATACGATCCTGTGTCACAGCGTATTTTTTATCAAAGCACAGAAAATGGTTCTATCAATAGAGGCGTGTATGCGATTGATTTAAATGGTAAAAATAAAACGCCATTGGCTGTAGAACTAGGTGCCAATAGTGCAGATTTTAGTGCAGACTTCACTTATTTTATAAACTCTTTTAGTGATGCAACCACGCCTTGGCGTTATACCTTGCATGATGCAAAAGAGGGGAGGTTAATTAAAAGTTTGAAAGATAACGAAGCTGTAAAGACACTTTATAATACGTATAAAGTATCTCCAAAAGAATTCTTTACAGTATCGATTAATGG